>JAVHWG010000021.1:0-3277 GCA_032159965.1 Mycobacterium sp. | reverse complement strand
ACGGCTTCGCCGAATTGCGCGACGGCTACCGAAAACTACTGGGCGTCTAGCCGGGCCGCCGAGAAGCGGAAGCCGCGGCAGCGCGTCGCTGAAGACCGTCGCTGCGTTCTCGAATCGTGACCGAGTCATTGTCCGTCTTGGCCGCTCTGGACACCCTCGATGAAACGCGAGCAGTTGTTCACCGGCGTTTCGCCGTTGAAGCGTGCGCGGGCCCACTCGACGATGCGACCAACGTCGATTGCACGCGCGGGACCGGGAACCAGGTCGATCCGAATGGTGTCACCCAGTGCGCAGGCCCGGGTGAGCGCCTTCTCCGTCCACTGCTGGGGCACGAGGGGGTCATTGTCGCCATAGATCACCCACATCGGCGCCGAGGCCACTCCTTGGGGTAGTGACGACTTCTGCAAAAACCCTCGAAGTGTCGCCTCCGCGTCGGGGTTCGCGGGACGCAGATCGTCCGGAGTGATCTGATCGGCCGCCGCTTGACGTTCCTTGTCCTCCGAGGGCCGGCACGACGCCAGCACGTTCCCCTTGTCCTTGACGACACCGCGCCGGAACAGTTCGGCGTCGAACTTGTCGTAGGAGTTCTCCATTGCCGCGAGGTAAGCCTGATACATCAGTTCCTGATCCCTGGTTAGGGTGCCGTTCACCGCGGCGTCGGCCAGCCCCTCGAGGTCACTGAACGGGGAGATGCTGATGGACCCAAGAAGCCGGAAACCGCCGCTCAGGTCCTGCGCCAGTTCGTTTGCCGCCCAGGCCGCCTGGCCACCTTGCTCGACGCCCAATGCGAGCCACCGGTTCGACATGTTGTGTACCACTTTGTGAGCGGCGCGGACGGAGTCGATCATGTTGAAGCCGACCGTGGTCGAATCCAGGTAGGGGTGGTTGATTTCGTCGGAGCCCAATCCCTGGTAGTCGGGAACCGTGACAACGAAGCCCGCTTGGAGCAGCTTCGCGACCGTGTCCGAGAGTCCCAGGAGGTTGTTGGTCAGCGACGGCGCGCACTCGGGAAGTATTCCGGTGGTCGGATGTCCCAGCGCGACAGTGATCCAGCCGTCCGGCGGGGGGTTGCCGCGAGGCACGAACAGGCTGGCGGTGACCGACCAGTATTTGTTGTTGATTCCCGAGGTCGACGTGTACGTGATGCGGGCCGCGAGCGACGAGGCATCTCGCAATGTGGTCTCGATCTCGGGCAGCGTGTTGGCCGCGATCAGCGTCGCAGAACCAGTGCCCCCGAAGTCGCCGCTCAACTTCGCACCGGTGGGTGCGGCAAGCTTGGTTGACTTCGCCGAGTCGTTTCCTCCGCAACCGGCGACCACGAGTGCTACGAGCGCGAGGCTCGCGACGAGCCGTCTTCCCATCGTGGCGGTGCGGGCTAACTCTCGGGCAAAGCACCGTGGAACACGGCCTCGACGTTGTTGCCTTCCGGGTCGCGGACGAACGCGCCGAAATAGCCGGGGTGGTACTCCGGCCACAACCGCGGCGCATGAAGCGACTCGGCACCCAGGCCAAGGGCCGCCTCGTAGAAGGCTTTCACCGCCTCGACGCCGGCAGCCTGGAACGCGACGTGGATTTCGCGGTTCGGACCCAGCTGGGCGTCGGCGATCCAGAAGTCCGGCTTGCCGTTCGTCCCGTAGCCGATCGCCACGCCGAAATCCATCTGCCGGGTGAAGCCCAGTACGCCGAGCACCGTGTCGTAGAACTCCTTGGACCTGCCGAAATCTTGGCAGTTGATGCCGAAATGGTCGATCACGCATCCATCCTGGCACGGACGCGGAACTCACCCCTTCGAGGCCTCAATTGGCGATGAGTCGGCTTCGACCTTTCGGACGTTCGCCCGCTTATCGGATTCTGCGGCCCCGTAATAAACCTCGAACGTGATGAACGGCGACCGAATCGTGCCTATCGCGGAGTCGGCCACCTCCGTGACCTTGCCGTCAGCACCTTGAACCTTGGCCGTGTTGTGCTGGGCATCGAGGACGACCGACACCTTCTGCAGTCCGCTCCCGGGCTGAAAACTGCCGTAGGACACGGATTTAACGGTCGTCAACGCCCCGGACCCGCCCGTGGAGTTCGACCAGATCCAGCCGCTCGAGGTGAAGGCCACATGCATCATCAGATCCGACGCCAGTCCCGGCCCGTTCGTCCCGCCGGGCAAATCTCTCGACGAAGCGATGAGGGTCACGTTCTCGCCGTCAGTTCCGGTCGGGCCGAAGTCGAATTCGGCTGCGGCATGCGTGACCGATCCACGCAGCCGGGCGGTGAGGTAATTGGCGCTCGGGCCCGGTGACGTGTCGGCATTGGTGAATGCCCCGCCTGAGATCGTCGGCACGGCTTGCGGACGACTTGCCGTCTGCGTCCACACCTGGGACGAGTCGGCGGTCTCCGCCACCGGACCGTCCGGCTTGGTGGTGAAGTCCTCAGCCAACTTCGCAGACAGTTCCGGCCCTGCCGGGTCGGTACAACCCGCGAGCGCCCGCGTTGCGATCAGGACAGCCGACGCCACGACCATCAGAGCGCGCAGACGCATGCCACATGTCGTCATTCGCGTTGCCGACCCCCAGATCCACTTGCGCGCCGAGAAAACCCTGGCCGACCTTATCCTGGCGTCTCGCGCAGAGGCCGCCGTACAGTCCAGGAATGACCTTCGATCTGCTCATTACCGGCGGCACGATCGTGGACGGCCTCGGTGGTCAGTCCTACGTCGGCGACGTCGCTGTCAAAGACGGCGTGATCGCCGCGGTCGGGACGGTCCGCGGTGACGCAGTGCGGGAAATCGACGCGACAGGCCTGCTCGTCACGCCCGGCTTCGTCGACCTGCACACCCACTACGACGGCCAGGCGATCTGGTCGGACCGGATGACGCCATCGTCGGCTCACGGTGTCACCACGGCCGTGATGGGCAATTGCGGCGTCGGCTTCGCCCCGTGCCGCAGCGCCGATCACGAGGTGCTCGTCGATGTGATGGCGGGCGTGGAGGACATCCCTGGTGTGGTGATGACCGACGGGCTGCCGTGGACATGGGAGACCTTCCCTGAGTTCCTCGACGCGATCGACGCGGGACGGCGCGACATCGACGTGGCCGCGTTCCTGCCGCATTCGCCGCTGCGGGTGTACGTGATGGGCCGGCGAGGCGTCGATCGCGAGGTGGCCACACCTGAGGACCTGGCCCAGATGCGCAAGCTGGCCGCTGAGGCGATCGACGTCGGCGCGCTCGGATTCGCGTCGTCGAGGCTGACGATCCACAAGACCGAAAGCGGCCATCCGATACCCAGTT
>JAVHWG010000073.1:0-39158 GCA_032159965.1 Mycobacterium sp. | reverse complement strand
TGCCGCCCAGACAGCTCCGGTGCGACGGTCTCGCCGCAGCGGCTGACGACTCGACCCGTGCCCTCGCGGTACCCGCTCTCCGGCAAACAATTCCCTGCACAGCCCCCGGGCGCCCCGACGTCCGGGTGGCGGTGCACGCAATCGTCCTTGGCCTCGTGTAGCGGTCGCCAGGACCGGTCGCGGCGCACGTCGATTGATGGTCTCGTAAGAAAAAGCCAGCAATATTTTGCGCCGGTGCTAGCGGTGTGGTTTTATTGCCGTGCGGGCGAAGGCGGAAAGGGGCTATCTTGTTTGCGGTGACTCGTTTCTCATCGGCGCCGCAAACGCGTGTGCACGCCCCGACGGCTGAGGCCGGCAGAACACAGCGGGCCCGTTGGGAACGTAGGTACGCTGCCAGGCTCCTCATCACCGACGCCCTGGTCGTCTGCGCCGCGGTGACGTTGGCCCAATATTTTCGATTCGCCGGCATCCTGCCCGAGCAGACCGCCCGTCAGGTCACCGGCTTCTCGGTGCTCTTTGCGCTGTTGTGGCTGGCAATGCTGGCTATTTTCCGGAGCAGGTCGCCGCGGGTCATCGGGGCCGGCATCGACGAGTATCGGCGGATCATCAGCGCCTCGTTCTGGACATTCGGCGCGGTCGCGATCGTCACGTTGGTCTTCAAGTTGACGGTTGCGCGCGGTTATTTCGCCATCGCGTTCCCCGTCGGTCTCGTCAGCCTGCTGCTGGCCCGGCACCTCTGGCGGGGATACGTGACGCGCAATCGGGTGCGCGGGGATTTCCAAACGGCTGTGCTCGCGATCGGCGACACCCGCGGCGTGTCGACGCTCGCCGCGGAGCTGATGCGGAACAAGGGCTACGGCTACAACGTCGTCGGCGTCGGTATCCCCGGATACGGCGAGGCCCGGGGCGAAACGTTGACCGTCTGCGGCAGCGAGATTCCGATACTCGGCGACGAGGTGTGTGCATTGCAGGCGATCGAGGACTGTGGTGCCGACACGGTCGCCGTGACCGGCACGGAGTATTTCGGCGCGAAGGGGCTGCGGCAGCTGACCTGGCAACTCGAAGCGCTCAACGTCGACCTGGTGGTCACCCCGGGTGTGATGGACGTTGCCGGTGCCCGCCTTACGCTGAGGCCGATCGCAGGCTTCCCGCTTGTGCATGTCGAGCGTCCGCAGTACCACGGCGCCAAGCGTTTTCAGAAGCGACTGTTCGACTTCTGCTTCGCGTTGGCCGTCTTGACTGTGATGTCGCCGCTGCTGCTTCTGGTCGCGATGTTGATCAAGCTCAACAGCCGCGGCCCGGTGTTCTACACCGCGGAGCGCATCGGGTTGGACGGCAAGCCGTTCAGGATGCTCAAGTTCAGGAGCATGGTCGATGAGGCCGACAAGCAATTGTGCTTGCTGAAAGACTTCAACGAGAGCGACGGCCTGCTGTTCAAGATCCACAACGATCCGCGGGTCACGGCGGTGGGCCGGATAATCCGGCGGTACAGCATCGACGAGCTGCCGCAGTTTGTGAACGTGCTCAAGCAGGAGATGAGCGTGGTTGGCCCGCGGCCGCCGCTGCGCAGCGAGGTCGAAGGCTACGACGCCGAGGTGATGCGCCGCCTGCTCGTCAAGCCCGGGTGCACCGGACTATGGCAGGTCAGTGGCCGCTCTGATCTGTCGTGGGAAGACTCCGTGCGCCTCGACCTGTCCTATATCGAGAATTGGTCGATGTTCGGCGACTTGGTCATCATCTCAAAGACGTTGAAGGCAGTGCTCGGAAGCGAGGGCGCGTATTAAGCGGGCGCCGAGCTCGGGCCAGGAGCGGGTACGATATCCGTTGCGCGCGACGGTTGCTGCGCAGGCCGCCTTTCAGTACCCCCAAGCTGCTTGACGAGGACGAAGAACTAATTCTGTGCACAGTCACGGTTCGCTCCGCGGCGCGTGGCACCGCGTAGTCATCTCCGCGGTGTTGTGCGCAGTCGTCGTGCTCGCTGGCTGTCGAGCTCCTGCCGCTGAGGCGCCGCCGCTGGATCCCATCCATGTTCCGTTGCCCACCATCGCCGCACTGGTGTCGCAGGATCGCGGCCAGATCGTAGATGACCAGTCGCTGGACGGCGTATCGGATGCGGTTCGCAATGCGATGGGTGATGGGCGGCGCGCGACATATCGGTCCGTCTCGGGGATCAGCGGCGCCGGCACCTCGGTAACCGGAACTTTCTTCATCCCGAAGGGCGTCGCTCCGGCGGGCGGGTGGCCCGTTGTATCTCTGGGACACGGACTCACCGGAATGAACACGGACTGCGCCCCGTCGAACCGGCCGGATATGTTCGGACTGGCTACGACGGTCGAGGTGGTGCTGAAGCTTGGGATGGCTGTCGCCGTCGCCGATTACGAGGGTTTGGGTGCGCCCGGAAAGCATCCGTTCCTGGAGCCGCGAACCGCGGCTTTCAACGTCATCGACGCGGTTCGTGCGCTGCACGCCCTGTTTCCCGCGACATCGACGCGTTGGTTGGCGTTCGGCCAATCCCAAGGGGGACAAGCAGTGTGGGCCGCCAACGAACTGAACAAGTCCTACGGCGATGGCCTGACCCTGATTGGCAGTGTCGCGATCGCACCGGCGGCGAACGTGACCGGGTTAGTGCGGTTGGCGGTCGATCAGAAATTGTCCGACCAGCAGCTCGCGTTGATGCCGATGGTCGTGACGGCGGCTCAACGGGCGTTTCCAGGCGTGCCGATTGACCGCCTTCTGCACGGCGCGGCCCTGACGGACACTGACGCACTGACCGGCTGCGGCACGCAGGCCGACGCGGCACGCGGGCACATCACCGCGGCCGACGTGAAGCCCAGCACGCAGGCTGACGCGGACTCGTTGGCCGACTCGCTGCGCAAGATGGCGCTGCCGCAGGAGCCGGTCTCAGCGCCGATGCTCGTGGTCAGTGGAGGCAAGGATCGGCTGATTCTGCCGTCATGGATCGCGTTCGCCGTTGCCCAGAGCTGTCAGATGGGCGGGCGGATCGAGTATGAGGAGCAGAAGAGTGCCGGGCATGGCGACGTGGGCCCGGACAATCAGGTGATCAAGTGGCTCGCTGATCGGTTCGCCGACGCGCCCGCCCCGAGCAATTGTGCGGGTAAGTGAATCGGATGGAAGCCTTTGGCCATGGCCGGGCGCGACAACCTGGGGGTCTGCGGTGAGGGCCGGACGGATCGGGCGACTGGTGTTGGCGGTGCTGGTCACGTGTGCGCTGGCTGCCGCGTTGTGCTGGTATCTGCTTCGCGACACGCCCGCCCCGGGCGGCACCCGTGTCGAATTGAATGTCAGCCGGCTCGAGAATGCGCCGGCGCCAACGCATTTCGACACCGGTCAGCAGGCAGTGATCTCGAGCGTGCCGGGAGATCCGGGCGCGACCCTCGTCGTCGACGACCACAAACTGACATTCGCGCCGACCCAGCCGGGTGAATCGGCGGCCTTCTACGGTTCACCTGACATGGAAGGCCCGATCACCGCCATGGGTTTGCGATGGGTTTTCAAGCCTCGCACCGACCTGTCGGCTGGAGCGGTGTCCCTCCTCGTCGCCCACGGCAGCCAGGCGTTCCCGCCCGCGCTCCTCCCGCCGTTTCCGCTGCAACTGGTGATGACGCCGGTCAACTGGAATCTCAGCGTCAAGAAGGACGTCGCGACACCGCCAGAACCGATAGCTGCCGGGGAGTTTCGTCCGCCGCTGGCGGTGGATGGTGTTACTTCATCCGAAGCGAAAGTGTCGATCGACGGCAGCGTCGTCACCCTCAATCTTCCGCGCGGCACCAAACGCGTGATCAATGATGCGCGTGTTGCACAATGGGAGGGCAACTACGCAGCGTTCGGCCTATATGTGAACAACGCGCTCACCGATTCGATTGGCGGGCTGGAAAAGATGTGGGCCACCTCACGCAAAGGTGACTCATGAGCACGCTGACCACCAACGCGAGATTCCGCGGGCTGTCCGGGGCGGCGGACCAGGTCCTGTCGAGCCTGTCCAACGGCATGATCCTGTACGCCGTCGCTGTGGTCTCGACCGCCCAGTATTTTGGTCTCGTCGCCGTACAGCTGACCATGCTGGCAGCGGCGCTGGGTGCGCTGCGCGGCGCGTTAGGTACCAAGCTGCTGTTGAAGGCCGGGGAAGGGACTTCCTCGATCCGGCGGGAGGGCGCCTACGCGGTGACGGCCGCGCTGCTGCTCAGTCCGCTACTTGCCGCCGCATTGTTCCTCGTTCAAGCGCCGGGACTGCTGCAACCGACGATCGTTCTCGCCATCGTGACCCCAATCGTCCTTGTTCAGGACGTACTGCGGTATGTCGCGATCACCGAAGGCCGCCCCCACGTCGCCGCGATCTGGGACGGTGTGTGGTTGGTCGGGTCGCTTGGACTCCTCGTCTGCACGTGGCTGAACTGGCAATTCGTCACGGTCAGCTTCCTCATCGCCGGATGGGGGCTGCTGGGTCTGGCGGCCCTGGTGGGGCTGGCGCTCAGCACCCGTCTCATGCCGCGCGCGGCCGGCTTGGTCGGCTGGCTGCGTACCGATTGGCAGAACCGCCTCCGATACGGCGTCGACACCGCGCTCGAACAATTGGGGATACTCGTCATGTTGGGGTTGGTCGCGCTGCTGGTCAGTCCGGTGGTGACGGCGGCTCTGCGCGGGGCGACCGCTTTGCTCACACCGGTGTCGATCCTGATCGGTTCGCTGCCGCTGATCGTGATTCCCGAATCGGTGAGGCGGTCGGCATCACCACGAGAGGTATGGCGCAAGCTGCAGATCGTCTATGTGCCGGGGATCTGCGCCGTCCTGCTCGTCTGCCTGGTGGTGCGGGTGCTGCCGGACAGCATCGGCACTCTTATTCTGGGCAACTCGTTCGGCATTTCGCAGCAGATCATCGTGTGGATGGGGCTCCAGTACATTGTCGCGTGGTTTGCCTTATCGATGATGCTGTGGCTGAAAACGTTCAACCGCAGTGCGGATCTGCTCAAGCTGAAAATTCTTTTCGTGCTCTTGATGATCAGTTTCGCCGTCGCGGCTGCGCTGATCTTCAGGACGGCCACCGGTGTCGCCGTCGGATGGGTGTTGGCGTCGGCGGCGATTTCGGCGTTCGCCATGGCCTGGTTCGCGCCGTGGCGCGAAAGCACGCCGTCGCGTGACCCGGAACCGACTACCGTTGCGATTTCCACTGACTACCGTCGGTCGGTGGCCTCCCCGCCAGCTTGGCATCACAAAGTGATCCGACACAGCCGAGCCACGCCGAAGCCGCTGCCGGATTTCGTGCGACTCGACGCGCACAGCGGGTCGGCGTCCGGCGTCACGTCTGTGGTCCTGTCGATGTGGGTGTTCGCGATAATGGGGGTGCTTGGGCCGCTCCTTATTATCGGGTTGACCGGCCCTGCGCCCGACCTGAGTTGGCTGGGCCCGCTTGCGGTCGCGATGCTCGCCGCCGCCAGGTTCGCGTGGATAATCGGCTCGGGAGAGCGGCGCCTGTTCGAAGTCATGTTCTGGGCGTTCACCTACCCGTTCATGGGACTGGCGCCCATCACTGAGATTCGCGAACAGAAGTGGCCAATCATCGTGCCGCGCAGCGATTTCACGCTGGTATGGCCGGGTGTCGCCATTGTCCTGGTTGGCACCAGTGCATTCCTGTTGGGCGTGCTGACGAACAGATTCCTCCAGTTGCGTTCGGGGCGACGAGGCGCTGCGGTGCGAACGGCACCGACCTCCGCGGTCGACAAGCAGCACGCGGACCGCAACCAGCTGATCGACTTCACGGTCCACAACAAGCGGGTCGTCATCCTCGCCGCGTTCGCGATCGCTCTGAACCTGTACTACTCGTACAAAGTGGGATTCATTCAGTTCGCTCAGCGGCGCGAGACCCTCAAGGCAAAAATTTCGGCTGTCTGGCCGATGTCGGCGCTCGCGATTTTCATCGTCGCGGGAACCTACATGACCCTGGTCTCCGCGTGGGTGTCGCTGATGCGGTTCCGCAGGGAGGCAAAGGTGGCCGCCCGGTTAGGCCGCCCCGAGACACCGGGAACGATGCGGTTGAACCTGGTGCTGCTGTGGATCCTCGGTCTCATGATGGTCAACACCATGAACCCGATATCAAACGCTCGCTATCTCTCTGGCACAGCGATGCTGGCGGTGGCGGCTGGTTTCGGCCTTTTCGCCGGCGTCTGGCGGTTCCGGCTGAGCATCATCGGCTTCACCGCGGCGTTGATCGTGGTGTTTCCGGTCATGGACTACTTCCGGTATACGAGCACGCAGAATCTGGACAAAGCCAACCCGCTCAACGCGTTCGTCTCACCGGACTACGACTCATTTGCCAACGTGGTCAACGGATACCTGATCGCCCAACGCGAGGGTATCGAGGTGGGTCGCCAGTTCCTCGGCGTGATGCTGTTCTGGGTCCCGCGCGCGGTGTGGGTCGACAAGCCCGTTGACACCGGGATGTACCTTGCCCAAAGTCGGGGCTACCCGGTGGTGAACCTGTCCGCGCCGCTGTGGATTGAGTTGTACTTCAACGGCGGATTCCTCCTCCTCATCATCGCGATGTTCGCGCTGGGCTACGTTCTGCACGCGTGGGACACCCGTATCGACAGGCAACTCGCGGTGTTCAAGATGCCGAGCGTGCTCGGCAGCATCCAGCCGTTCTACATGTTCATTCTGCTCCGCGGCTCGCTACTGCAAGCCATGCCGTACCTGGTGGTTACCGTAGTGTGCTGGCTGTTCGTCCGCAGAAGGAGCAAGGCCGGCCCCCGGAGGCGCGCGCCTGCGGCGCGGGCACCCGCCGAAGCCGGAGCCGTCAGGGCTCCGGAGAGGGATAGATCTCCCGAGAGGGAAGTGGCAGATGTCTAGACATCGCAGCTCGAACCGCGCCGTCCTGCGCGTCGTTCTCCAGATGGTGCTCGTGCTCGTGCTCGCGGGCGCGGTCACCGTCCTGGTTGTACGTGGGTACGACAGGACACGCTCCGTCCCGGACGCGGCGACTGCCGCGCCCCACGGGTCACCCGTGGCGCAGGATGCGCTGTATCAACGGAATCCGACACTCCTAGTAGTCACCGACTCAATGGGCGCGCCGCCGGATCCGACGATCACCACGGCGTATCCCGACGTTCTCGCCGAGAAGATGGGATGGAACGTCGTCGTGGACTCGGTGGGCGGGCGCGGCTTCATGCCAAACGACCTGTCGAATGTCGGAATCAACAGGCTCGTGCCGCCGGTGATGGAAACCCTGAAGTACGACGCCGACCAGTACAGAGCCGACTACGTCCTGGTCGACACGGGCCGAAACGATTTGGGGGGCAAGGAACCCGGCGACGTCACGGCGGCGGCCGACCAGTACCTGACCGCACTGCGGGCGGCGTATCCGAACGCGAAGATCATCGTGATGCTGCCCTCGTACATCTCGCCGCTGAAAGCAGACCTCTACCCCCTTGTCGGCCAACCGCTTCGGCAATCGGCTGAACGGATCGGCGCGATGGTACTCGACCCCGTCAGCGAGAATTGGTACGAGGGAGTCGACCTCAAGCCGTTCTTATACAAGGACAATTTCCACCTCAACGACGCCGGCGCGCAGTTCTACGCGCAGAAGATCATCGATGGCCTGGGCAAACTGGGCATCACCCCGTATTCCGGATCAACCGAGGGGGCGCGGTGAAATCCCAACACTTCCGGACGTTGTTCGCAATGGTGCGGGCGCACTGGTTCGCGACCGTGTTGTGCTGCCTGGTCGGCGCGCTCGGCGCTGGGGCGCTGAGCATGGCGATCCCTGTCCGGTACGAAGCGTCGGCGCGGCTATTCGTGGCCACCCCGAACTGGAATGACAACACCGCATCGGGCCATCCGGATCCGAACGGACGGGTCCAGACGTTCGCGTTCGGTGACGAGTTCAGTCAGCACCGCGCCATCACCTATGCACAGTTGGCTAACACCGAGCGCGTTGCCGCAGCTGTGATAGATCGACTCGGCCTGCAGGCGACGCCGCACGAACTGGCGGGGCGGATCTCCGCGCGGGTGGTTCCGGACACAGTGATGCTCGACGTTCAGGCCATCGACCCGTCGCCCGACCAGGCGGCGCGCATCGCCAACGCAGCCGCCGAGGAGCTGACCAAGGTCATCCTCGAGCTGGAAACGCCGTTCAAGCTGACGACATCGCCCGTAGTGCCGCTGATAATCAAGCGCGCGGTGCCGCCGACGGGGCCGGCAGCGCCGCGGTTGGATCTCAACGTCATTGCCGGGTTGGTACTCGGTCTGCTGGTCGGCGTGACTTACGCCGCCGCGCGACAATCGATGCAAACCGCGAACTTCCCCGAGGAGCTGATGACCAGCGAAACGACTCTTGGTGTTCTGCACTCGCCCGAGGTGCCCACCTTCGCCACGGTCGACGACCTCCCGCATGAGCTCGCGGAAGACGTCCGTTTTCTGTGTTTGCGGCTGAGTTCCGTCATGGAGCACGCCGGGGCGGACGACACCGGACGTACGATTCTGTTCGCCTCGCCGCGCGCCGGCAGTGCCGCCGGCACCGCCGCCGTTCTGGTGGCGGCCGGATTCGCGGAGTTGGACCATCGGGTGGCGATCGTGATGACCAACTTCGCAAGTGCAGCGTCGTCGGCGTCCGAGCAGGGACTGGGCGAGGTGCTCGACGGCCGCGTCTCGTTGAAGACGGTGCTGCGGTACGACGACAGCGGACGGGTCGGTGTCATCGTCGCCGGGTCAGCCGAAACACCGTCGGTCGCCGCGCTGACCGGCGCAGCCATGGCGGCGGTCGTCGAACAGCTCGAGAGCGCCTTCGACTACGTGATCTTCACCGGCTCTGCGCTGCTGGAGTCGACTGACTCGCTGGCCCTGGCGGGTAAGTCGCATGCGGCGGTGGTGATCTGTCCGGTGCCGCCGTCGACGGCTGCCGAGACGGCGGAAAGTGAACGGCTGCTGGGTCTCACGCCGACCGCTGTGCTGGGGCGGGTCGTGATGTCGTCGCGGAAACGCGAAGTCAAAGACAGCAATGACATAGGTGCTCAATTGGTCCGCGGATCGTCACAGGCATAGAACGGGAAAATAATGGATTTGTTGAAGCGGGGTTGGCTGGTCATCAAACGGCGGTGGCCGCTGCTCATCGTGCCGGTCGTGATAGCGCTGCTCGCGGTGACGTTGTTCGACACGCTGATGCCCCGGAAGTACACGGCGACAGCGGCGTTGTTCCTGCGGGCACCCGACGTCAAGACATCTGCCAGCGCATACCAGGGCAACCTGTTCACGATGCAGCGGGCGAACACGTACGTCGAAATGATCAAGAGCGACGAACTGGCGCAACTGGTCGTGGACCGGCTCGGTCTGGATGTCAGCGCGCACGACCTTGCGACACAGGTGAGCGCGGACCCGGTTCGTGACACCGTCATCATCGACGTTTCGGTCAAGGACGCCGATCGACAGCAGGCCGCCAACCTGGCCAACACCTACGGCACCGAGTTCGCGACGTACGTTGCCAAAGTCGAAGCGGCCAATCTGACTCCCGACATGCCGCCCTTGGTGACGATCGTGCGGCCGGCCTCGGCCGACGACGCGACGTCGACCTTGTTGACGCGAAAGTTCGGGTTCTGGACGACCCTTTCGCTGGTCGGGGTTCTGGGCCTGGTGATCGGCGCGTTGCTGACCTGGCTTGCTGAGCGATACGACACCAAGATCAGGTCACGGCGCCAGATCGAAGCCGTGACGCACTCCCGGGTGCTCGGCAACGTGGCACCGGAACCAGCACTGGGCCGGCGCGGGTCGGTGGAAGGCGCATTCGAGAAGTCGGCTTCATTCGCCGACCAGGCGCGTGTGCTCAGCATCAACACCGAACACGCGTTGCGTGAGGTCGCCAAGGCCAACGGCGCGGCCGTGCTCGCCGTGACCAGCCCGGACGACGGGGACGGCAAGTCGGTGGTGGCGCAGTCGATAGCGCGCGCGCTGGACGAACGCGGAGTACGCGTCGGGGTGGTGCAGCTGCTGCCCGGTGGAGCGGTAGCCGTCAGCTCCGACGGCGAACCCACCGAGGTGATCGGCAGGGGCTCGGCTGACAACGGCTTCGCCGTCACCGCAGTGCGAGCCAACGGTACTGACTCGGCGCATGAAGTCGGTGCGGCCATCGAAAAGCTCTCGGGCGAAAGGGATTTCATCATTGTCGACCCGCAGGGGTCGGGTGTTTCATCGCAGGCCCAGATCGCCGCATCGATCAGTGACGCCGCCGTCATCGTCGTGCGGCCAGGGCACACGCAGGAAGGCGACCTGGCGGATCTCATCAGCGCGATCACCTTGCTGGAGACGCCGGTGATCGGCATCGTGACCAACCGCGCGAAAGAGACCCACACCTCGGGTCGGGTGTACGCCTAGAGCGAGTCGCTCGAGCTGCAGACGCAGATCAGCGCAGGAGTGCGCGCGCCATGACGACGCGCTGAATCTGGTTGGTGCCTTCGTATATCTGGGTGATCTTGGCGTCGCGCATCATGCGCTCGACCGGGAAATCCTGCGTGTAGCCGTAACCTCCAAGGAGCTGCACGGCGTCGGTGGTGACCTCCATGGCGACGTCGGAGGCGAAGCACTTGGATGCCGACGAGATGAAGCCCAGCGCGGGCTCGCCGCGTTCGGCCCGCGCCGCTGCCGAGTACACCATCAGGCGGGCCGCCTCGACCTTCATCGCCATGTCGGCGAGCATGAACTGCACACCCTGGAAGTCGCTGATGCGCTCACCAAACTGTTTGCGCTCCTTGGTGTATGCGATTGCGGCGTCCAGTGCGCCCTGCGCCACGCCCACCGCCTGCGCACCAATGGTGGGTCGGGTGTGATCCAGTGTCGCCAGCGCGGTCTTGAAGCCGGTGCCGGGCTCGCCGATGATCCGGTCGCCAGGAATGCGGCAATTCTCGAAGTACAGCTCGGTGGTGGGTGATCCCTTGATGCCCAGCTTCTTCTCTTTGGGGCCGACCGTGAAACCCTCATCGTCCTTGTGCACGATGAAAGACGAGATGCCGTTGGCGCCCTTGTCCGGGTCGGTCACTGCCATCACGGTGTACCAGGTTGACTTGCCGCCGTTGGTGATCCAGCACTTGGCGCCGTTGAGGATCCAGTCGTCGCCGTCGGCCTTGGCCCGCGTGCGCATCGCGGCGGCGTCGCTGCCGGCTTCGCGCTCCGAAAGCGCGTATGACGCCATGGCTTCGCCGGATGCCAGCGACGGAAGAACCTGCTTCTTCAGGTCGTCGGAGCCGCGCAGGATCAGCCCCATCGTGCCGAGCTTGTTCACCGCAGGGATCAGCGACGCCGAAACATCCACTCGGGCAACCTCTTCGATGACAATGCAAGTGGCCACCGAGTCGGCACCCTGTCCGCCGTACTCGTCGGGCACGTGCACAGCGGCGAACCCGGCGTCGTTGAGCGCCTTGAGCGCCTCATCGGGAAAGCGCGCGTTCTCGTCGACGTCCGCCGCGTGCGGCGCGATCTCCTTTTCGCACAGGTCGCGCAGCACGGCGCGCAACTCGTTGTGTTCGTCGGGAAGTTTGAAGACGTCGAACGACGGGTCTCCGGCCCAGCTAGCCATATCGCACTCCTTGCTACTTGCCAGTAACTTTACTTGGCGCTGTCAGTCGCCCAAAAGCCGATCCCGCAGGGCCGCATCCTTCTCCAGCACCGTCGCCTCCAGCTGCCGCTGGAATTCCAAGATTCGCGTGCGCAGCGCGGCGTCTGACGCCCCGAGAATCCGCACGGCCAGCAGGCCGGCATTGCGGGCGCCGCCGATCGACACGGTTGCCACCGGCACCCCGGCGGGCATCTGCACGATCGACAGCAACGAGTCGAGTCCGTCGAGCTTGTCCAGCGGTACCGGAACCCCGATCACCGGCAGCGGGGTGGCGGCGGCAACCATACCCGGCAGGTGCGCCGCGCCGCCCGCGCCTGCGATGATCACTTCGATGCCGCGATCCGCGGCCCCCTGTGCGTAATCGAGCATGCGGCCGGGCGTGCGGTGCGCGGAGACGACGCCGACCTCGAACGCGACGTCGAACTCCGCGAGCGCGTGCGCGGCGGCCTCCATCACCGGCCAGTCGCTGTCGCTGCCCATGATGACGCCGACGCGCGGTCCGCTAGGCATCGCCATGCTCACTCCGTCCACTCCGCGTGCGACAACCAGTGCGCCGCCCGCTGTGCGCGTTTGCGGACATCTGCCACGAATTCCTCATCGTCGAGCGAACCATCAGTTGCCCCAACAATATTCACGTGTCCAATCTTGCGCCCGGGCCGTTCAGCCTTGCCGTACAGGTGCACCTTCGCCTCGGGCATCCGTGCGAACAGGTGGTGCAGCCGCTCGTCGGCCGACATGCCGACGGGCTGCGCCGCGCCCAACACGTTGGCCATCACCGTCAGCGGTGCGATGGCGGTGGTGTCCCCGAGCGGATAGTCGAGCACTGCCCGTAGGTGTTGCTCGAATTGGCTGGTACGCGAGCCGTCCATGGTCCAGTGCCCGGAGTTGTGCGGGCGCATCGCGAGCTCGTTGACCAGCAGCTCGCCGTCGAGGGTTTCGAACAGTTCGACGGCCAGCACGCCGACGACGCCCAACTCGGCGGCGAGCTGCAGGCCGAGCTGCTCGGCGGCCGACCGCGCCGCATCGGACAGCGCCGGCGCCGGGGCGAGGACCTCGACGCAGATCCCGTCGCGCTGCACGGTCTGCACGACCGGCCACGCCGCGCCCTGCCCGAACGGCGAGCGCGCGACCAGGGCGGCCAGCTCGCGCCGCATCTTTACGCGTTCCTCGACCAGCACCGGCACCCCGTCGCTCAGGTACTGCGAGGCGGCCTCGCGTGCGTGTGCCAGATCGCGCGCCAACGCGACGCCACGACCGTCATACCCGCCGCGGGCGGCCTTGACCACCAGCGGACCGTCGTCGCGGACGAACGCGTCGATGTCGGTGAGCTCGTTGACCGCGGCGTAGCGCGGCACCGGCACTCCGAGAGCCTCTAGCCGGCGGCGCATCACCAGCTTGTCCTGGGCGTGCACCAGCGCATCCGGTGGCGGCGCAACGTTGACACCGTCGGCGACAAGCTTCTCCAGCAGCTCGGTGGGCACGTGCTCGTGGTCGAAAGTCAGCGCATCGGCGCCATCGGCGGCCCGGCGCAGCGCGTCGAGGTCGGTGTGCGCGCCGAGCACCACATCGGGGCTGACTTGCGCGGCAGGCTCCTCCTGGTTGTTGGCCAGCACCCTGAGCGTCTGGCCCAGCGCGATCGCGGCCTGATGGGTCATCCGGGCCAGCTGCCCGGCGCCGATCATCGCCACTACGGGTTGCTTCCCACGCACGCCGATCATCGTGTCATGGGCCGGCCAGATCAGCACCGGCCGCTACGTGTTGGGGCGGTCGGTGATGGACCGGTCAGGCCGTGAGGCCGCCGTCCGCGATGACCGTCTGACCGGTGATGTAGGTGTTGTCCTCGCTCGCCAGGAACATCACGAGGCGTGCGATGTCCTCGGGGTCACCCAGTCGTCCGGCCGGGGTGCGGCGGACGATCTGCTGCAGCTGCTCCTCATCGAGCCCGTGCGACATTTCGGTGCGCAGGTAGCCGGGCGCCACCGAGTTGACGAAGATGCCACGAGATCCGAGCTCCCGGGCGAGCGCCCGTGTCAACCCGTCGATCGCCGCTTTCGTCGCGCTGTACACCGCGAGACCGCGGTAGCCGGACAACCCCACAATCGAGGAGATCGAGACGATATAACCGCCGCCCTGGGCGAGCATGCGCCGGGTCACCAGGCGGGTGATCTCAAGGGTCCCTTTGAGGTTGAGGTCAACCACAGCGTCGACGTCGGCTTCCCGAGCGGTGGCGATGACACCGTCACGGGCGACCCCTGCGTTGTTGACCAGGACATCGACGCGCCCCCACCGCTCGACAACGGCCCGGATGAATGCGGCGTCGTCGGCGCGGTTGCTGACGTCGGTCTCACAGAAGAGCAGCCGGTCTGCGGTCTCGGCGTCGGAGAGCCACCGGTCGATCTGCTCGGTGCGGGTGCGGGCGCAGGTCGCGACCCGGTCGCCCGCGTCCAGGAAGGCCTGGACGATTCCGGCGCCCAGACCGCGGCTTCCGCCGGTGACGACGACGACGCGACCGTTGGTGGTTGTCATGATGCGCCTCTCGCGATCTTGTTTCCGCTGGTCAGCAGGTCATCGACGATCTTGATACTGCGTGGTCGCCAACTGGGGGGTAGGTCGTCACATGCGGTGCGGATCGCTGCCGTCACCGTCTCCGGCTCGTACCCGGGCGCGACGACGACTTCTGCCGCGACGATGGCACCGACCACCGGGTTGGGGCGTCCACTGACCCGCACCACGACGACACCGTCGACCGACGCGATGCGATCCTCGATGGGCACCGGGTGCACCTTGACGCCGCCGACGTTGATGACCTCCGACGTTCGGCCGCGGAAGTGGACCCGCCCGTCGACGACCTCCACGGTGTCGCCCGTTGGGCGCCAGTCCGTCCTGTCCAGGTCTTCCTCGGTGGTACCCGAAGCGGCTTCCCGGTAGCCCAGCATCGACGACATCGACTTGACCCACAGCTCGCCGTCGCGCACGTCGAACTGAATGTGATCGCGGGCGGTGAGGAGTTCCACAGGGATGCCGGGAAGGCCGTCCTTCACCGTGATCGCCGCGCCGAACTCCGTCGCGGCGTAGACCTGGGAGATGTGGGCGGTGGGGAAGCGGTCCCGGAGATCTGCGAGCACCGACGCCGGGACCGGCTCGCCGCTCAGCGTGATCTGGGTAAGCGGGGGCAGCGTGCCGCCGGCAAGCTCCAGGAGTGCGAACCTCCAGAAGGTCGGTGTGCCGCTGGCATGGGTGATGGACCATTGGGTGAGCAGCGGGCCTGCGTGGCGCGGTTGGAACGAGTCGGGAATGTAGAGGGTCGCGCCGGCGGCGAAAACGTGGAGAACGACCTGAAGACCGCCGAACTGGTTGAGTCCGTAGCTGAGCAACCATCGCTGCTCGGGCGTCGGACGAGTCGCTTCCAGCGGGGCGATCAGGCGGCTCCACAGATGACGGGCCGCCCGGGGAGCGCCGCTGCTGGTGCCCGATGTCAGAACCAGGACGGACCCGTCGGCCGCGGGTTCGCCGAGTGCCTCGTCGGCGGCGCCCGCGAACACCGCGGACGTCGCGAGGACGCGCGACCCCTGGAGTTCCCGGGATGTCACGATCGTCGCGCTTCCCAGCCGCTCAGCGGTCGATAACACCGTCTCGTCCGTCGCCGCCCGGGGCAGAACACACACCTCGATTCCGGCATACGCGCAACCGATTAGCAGGATGAGGCTGCTGACCGGATCGTCCTCCGCGACGGCGACGCGATCGGCATGCGTGGAGCTCAGGTATGTCGCCACCTCGCGCGCCTGCGCAAGCAGCTGCCCATAAGTCAGCGAGCGTGATTCACCGACTACTGCGAGGTGGTCGGGGTCCCGCTGAGCCGACCGCTGAACGAGACTAATCATGCAGAGGGTGCATAGAAGTCAAGCACCTGGCCGACCAGGGTGATTTCGCGACCTTCGCTGAAGGGATCGCTACCGAAAGTGTCCTCGAGCAGGACCGACAGCTCAGCGACCTCGAGCGAGTCCAATCCGAGTCCCTCTCCGTAGAGCGACGTCGAGGCATCGAACTCCGCCGGCTTCTTGATCCGCACGAGGAAACCGCGGATGGTCTCGTCGGCCAGACTGCGGGTATCGCTCATTGAGGCTCCAGTGACGTCGTAGGCGGGACCGGGGTCGGAAGTGACTATATAGCGAGGTAGCGCGGGGTCAGGTCGCCGCTGCCGAGAGCAAGGCGTAGCCGAGGGTTTGCTCCTGCCACAGGCCTTCGAGCACGTCCAGCGACTGGGCGAACTCATCGACGCTCTGCTGGCCGAGTGCAGTCGTGACTGCGTCGACATGGAGTTCGAGGTTGTCGCGCCACCGGGCGAACGTCGGGTAGGTGGCCTCGGAGAGGTCGAGCACGGTGTCGACCTCGAGACCGTGGGCGCGGGCCGCCGACGTGTAGGACTCAACCGAGTCCATCCGTGCCGAGCCGAAAACCGCACGCAGCACGGCGAACTCGGCACGTCGACGGCGCAGCTCGGAAAAACCGATTTCGCGCAACCGCACGATGTCGCACATGACGAAGCGCCCACCAGGGCGCAGCACCCGCGATGCCTCGGACACGAAGGCAGTGCGGTCGGGCATCAGATGGGAGGATTCGAGCGCCCAGACACGATCGAACGTGTCGTCGGGGAGGCCGTTGGCGGTCGCGTCGCGGAGTTCGAACGTCGCGGTGCTGATTCCCCTGGACCGCGCGCGGGCCGTGGACTCGTCGATGCCGACCTGGCTCGTCGTGATGCCCAGCACGTCAATGCCGTACTCCTCGGCCAGGCGGCACGCCTGGGTTCCCGAGCCACAACCGACGTCGAGCAGCCGCAAGCCTGCCTCGAGGTCGGCCTGCTCGATCATCAGATCGGTCAACCTTGCGGTCGCAGGCGCCAGCGGAGTGTCCGCGCTCTCGAAGACGCCGTAATGCAGCTCGGCACCGAGGAGGAGTCCCCACGCCCGGGTGACGCGGTCGTAGTGGGTCGCCGGGTCGTAGGCGACGTCGGCGTCGTCAGTGGACACGTGCTGCTCCTGGTGTGGTCATTCGACGCTTGGAGAGGTGCGAACAAAGTAGCCGAGGTCCTCGGGCAGTTCCCGGACCGCCTCAGCGGGATTGCCGCGGTAAAAGGTCAGCTCCTTTGTCAGCGGCGTGTTCACCACCGAACCGGCCGACACAATCGACCGGGCAGCGACGGATGTGCCCGCCATGATCAGCACGTTGCTCAAGACCGCGGACCGTTCGCCGATCGTCACCGGGGCGCAACGCTGACGATTGCGAATCAGATCGACACTGTGGGTGACGATGACCGACCGATAACCGCCCATCGTGGCGAACTCATGGAACGTCACGGTGTCCGTGCAGTCGATGATGTGTCGGCCACTGATCGCCGCACCCCGGCCCATCACGAGCGCCGGACGGCGCTTAGGCGAGTGCTTGAAGGCTCCGCTGCCAAGCGGCGGCCCAGAGATCCAATTGAGGTAGCTGATGATCGATTCATCGCCCATGGTCAGTTCGTCGAGGCCCTTGATCATGTTGCCGGTGCCGATGATGGCGGCGGCACCGATCGTGACCCGGCGGGCCGCGATAATGCTGTGTCCCAGATGAGCCGTCGGATGGACCTTCCAGCCGAGCAGGACGGTCCCGCCGAGCCGGTGCAGCCGACTGGGGAGCAGGGCGAGCACCGCTGCAACAAGCAAACGGACCTTCATGGGACGGGATCGTACAGTGGCGATGGCTCGCGGTACCAGCCAGCCGAGGGTCGAGCTGCCGCCTCCGGATTGACATCCGCGGCGCGTGCGCAATGCGACCGCGAAGCCATGGTCTTGGTTAAAACACCACGGCCGCTTGATATTTGACGTTCGAACATCCACGTCCATGCGTGCGCACCCCGGTCGCAGTCTCCTAATCGGCCATGTGCCGCGGTTTTCTGAACGACGCGGGGCGGACCATGCAGAGGAGCGCTGGGCAGTCGAGGCGGCAAAGCTATGATGACAGCCGTTGCATGCCAAGCGATGTCGAGAGGTTGTCCCGCAGCAACTCTGGACGACAGGGCATGTCGGTGGAACCATTGCACCGGCGGCCGATTGAGGCGTCGAGTGGCGCGAACCGAACCGTTTGGAGGCGCAATGAGCCACGACTGCCACATCGGCCGACATGTTCTGCGCAGCGTCATGACGCTCGCTGCCGGTGGCAATATCGGAACCATCGCCTAGTGAAGAGACTCGGCGGCGAACTGGTTCAGCCAGTTGGCGAATTGGACGTGCACTTCACCGGGGAACCTCTCTGGTTCGTCATCGGACCGGTGCCCCCGGTCGAGGACGACGACTTGGCGGCGATCGTGGAGGAGATAGCTGGCGGCGGCCCGAACTACCGGCTCGGTCTGATCCCGTCGCGCAGTACGCGGTTCTGGCCCGTCGTGAGCAAACCCGGCCGAGCCGCAGTGCTGCCGCCATGTTCGCTGGGGTGTCGCGATTTCGAAGAGGTAGTGGCTAACGCCGAGAAATTTCGTCCCGACATCCCATTCGCCGTGTGGCGTTGTGGTGAATTTCTTTGCGTCTATGGTGATCACGGGCTCGGTGACGGTCGGCTATTCCTCCGCCTCCTTCAAGCTCTGACGACGTCGGGGGCGCCCGCGGATCCTCTAGTTCGCCCGGCGCGAGTCACTCGGTTCCCCTTTTCCCTGGCGCTGTGGACGGGGCTACGACATCGGCCCTCGGCGTTGTCGCGGGGTGGCTGGGAGCTGGCCAAGTCGATCGCGGTCCGAGCCCGCATGCGAGCGCCAGACCCTTCGCAGCAGCGGAGTGCGCCGGAATCGATCGAGACCAGTACCGTTCGCTCGGCGAGTGACAAGCCTTCGACAGTATGGGCGTCCAGCGGCTCGGATTACATGAGGGATCTCCGGAAATACCGTGACGAATTCCATCCAGGGGTGTCCACGACAGTAATGGTGATGTTCTTCATCTGCGCGTCACTGAAGTCGGCCGGAATTAATCTATCGGCAGACGTAGGAATTCTTACCGATCTTCGCCGTTTCCTGCCAGCCGAAACGACGACATGGGCCAACTTCGTGTCGGTTGTCGATGTGCCGTTCTCAAAGGGGACAAGTCCGGAAGATTTCTCGATGCTGATGAGGCGTGAAGTTCTGTCCTACCGGTCATTGCTCAAACTTGCCGCGCCGCTGATGGTGTCAAGAGTTCGCAACTCCTGGTTCGGCCAACGAGCCAGGCGGCGGCATGCCGAGGCACCGGACGGCACGGACGAGGCCCGGACGACCCTCACGCTGTCCGAGTTCACAAAACCGGAAGGCAACGCGTCGATAGGGTGGGCGGCTACTGCCGAATCGCGGTTGGCGGTGATGACTGACCCCGCGACGCGGCGGCACCTGGTCATCATTCTGCATCCACCCGCGGCGGACCGCATGCAGGTGACCGCCAGATTCTTCGCATCCCACGTCGATCCGGAAAGGGTCCGAATAGCGTTGAACAATGCGTTGAAGACGCCATGGGAAAGTCATGCCACCGCGGCAACTGAACACGGGGGGCAATAAGTCTTGAAAGCTGCTGACCAACCGGAATGGTGAAGAGTGACCGGCTTGCCGGGTAGCCGAGGCTCGCGCAGATGCGCGATGCACAGCCCGTTTCCGTACACTCGCGTCTTGTGTCCTTCACCGATGCGACGATCAGACGCCTCCCGCGCCCGATCCGTCCGTACTTCGAGCGCCACCACGAACTGATCAAGTTCGCGATTGTCGGCGCGACGACGTTCGTCATCGACTCGGTGCTGTTCTACACCCTCAAGCTCACGATCCTGGAGCCCAAGCCGGTCACCGCCAAGATCATCTCGGGCATTGTCGCCGTGATCGCCAGCTACATCCTGAACAGGGAATGGAGCTTCCAGAACCGAGGGGGTCGCGAACGTCACCACGAGGCGTTGCTCTTCTTCGCCGTCAGCGGCGTGGGTGTCCTGCTCTCGATGGGACCGCTGTGGGTGTCCAGCTACGTGTTCGACCTGCGTGTTCCGCACGTCAGCCTGACGGTCGAGAACATCTCCGACTTCCTTGCCGCCTACCTTGTAGGCAACCTGCTTCAAATGGCGTTCCGGTTCTGGGCCTTCCGCCGCTGGGTGTTCCCCGACGAGTTCGGCGGCAAGGGGGCTGACGCGGTGGAGTCGACGCTCACCGCGGGCGGCATCGCCGAGGCGATGGAGGAAGCCCACGAATCGAATGTCACACCGTTGCGGGGTGGCCAGCGCGGTGCCGGCAAGCGCTCCCGCCGCGATCGCTTCGTCAGCTAGCGCAGCGGAGAGTCTCCCGAGGTCCGGCTGTCGGATTCCTCGGTTCCCAGATTGTCGAAGACCTCGTGGTACAGCAGCGAATGAACCTGCTCCACGCGGGGGATGTCGTGGAATTCCAGCGGGTCCTGTGACGCGGATTCGATGATCAGCGTCCCGGTCCGCAGCATCCGGTTGATGATGCCGTGCCGGAACTCCACGCTGTTGATGCGTGCGAGTGGGATGTCGATGCCACTACGGGTAAACACCCCGTGGCGGAACATCACCCGCCGGTCGGTGATGACGAAATGCGTTGTCCACCAATTGACGAACGGCCACAGCACCAACCACCCGACGGCCAGCAGCCAGAGCACACCGACGACGATGAACACGATGTTCTTCGCGGTCGCGTTGGTCTGCGCCCACTGGGCCTGATTGACGACCGCGATGACGAACACCGCGAGCGCGGTGCCGAGCACAAGCACCAGCCCAGGCCAGAAGAGTGCTTTCCAGTGCGGGTGGCGGTGCAGCACCACCCGTTCGTCTTTGGCGAGCACGTTGTCCGGATAACCCACACTGCGACTCTAAAGGTCTCAGTCCCCGATCGGGCGCAGATGCACCACGTCGCCGGCCGACACTGCCTCAGTGTCATCGCCCGCACCGACGACGAGGCGGCCCCGCTGGTCGACGGACCGTGCCGGGCCGGTCAGTTCGCGCCCGCCCGGCAGCATGACCCGAACCTGCGCGCCGATGGTCAGACTGCGCTCGACGTAGTCGCACATCAGGCGGTCGTCGGCACCGCCCGCGGCGCGCCACGCAGCGATCCGGCCGCCGAGTTCGCGCAGAAGCCCGCTGATCAGCCGGGTCCGGTCGGGCGTGGCGACGCCCAGCTGGGTCAGTGACGTAGCCGCCGGATCCGGCAGGTCGTCGTCGCGCAGAGCGACATTCAGGCCGATCCCGACGACGATCAGCCCCGTCGGTGCGGCCACCTCCGAGAGGATGCCCGCCAGCTTGCCCCCGCCGGCCAGAACGTCGTTCGGCCACTTGAGGCCGGCGGCGACGTGTGTCTGCGCGACGACGGCATCGACCACCGCCACGCCCGTCGCCAGCGTCAGCCAGCTCCAGGCGTCGGTCGGCACGTCGGCTGCTGCCACACCCACTGACATCGCGATCTGCGTGCGTGGGGCTGCCGACCATGTGCGTCCGTGCCGCCCGCGGCCCGCAGTCTGGTGCTCGGCGATCAGCACCGAACCGTCGATGTCCTCGCCCGCAACTGCGCGTGCCACCAGGTCGGCGTTGGTGGAACCTGTTTCGGCGACGACGTCGATGCGGCGCCACGGCGGCGGCAGTTCCTCGCGCAGCGCGTCGACCTCCAGCGGCGGCAGTGCAGGCACGACGACAGACGTTACCGGGTTGGGCTAGATCGCCCTGGTCACCCGTTCGCTCTCGCGGCGCTTCTCGATCAGCAGCACGTCCGGATTGCCGACCTGCACCAGCGACGCCCCTGCGGCGAACACCGCGACCAGCCCGTCGACCAGTTGGCTGTCGGTGTTCCAGTGCATCGTCGAAAGCACCCGGTCCTGAGCTGTAAGCGATTGTGCCGCGGCAGAATTCATCGCCAACGCCAGGACGTCGTCGGGTGAGCGGCCACCCAGCGCCGCTCCGGGCTGTCGCTCGGCCGTGATCTGGTCCGCTTGCCCCCGCACGGAGGTCGCATAGTCGGTGACGCCTGCCGGCAGGTCGGGTACCGGTTTGCCGAAGGCGTCGAGTGAGAGCACCACCAGTTCGGCCACGTCGCTCGCTGTGGCCAGTTCGCCGGCCGTACACATTGCGACATCGGCGTTTTCGGCCTCGCCGAGCACCACCTCTGCGCCGATCCACCAGACACCGAACACCACCGCCGCGGTCTGCCAGTGCGTGGGCAGCAGTACCGCGACCCGGCTGCCGGGGCCCGCAGCCAGCTCGTCGCGCAGCAGGTTGCCGGTCTTGGCGGCCCAGTTCGCGAAGTTGACCGTCGACAGCTCGATACGCTCGCCGGTGGCGTCGTCGTAGTACGTGATCCTGGGCTTTGACACCTCACCACGCAGCAACGGATCAAGCACCGCCGCAGCAAGGTTGATCACGGGCGGATCAGTTGACGCACTTCGGGTCGTCGGACCCGGCGGTGATGATCGGCGACGGCCCTGGGTCGGAGTTGATCGGCGTGTCGGACACCGGGTCCACAGCCGGCGCTGTCGGACCGCTGCTGTCCAGGCCCGATCCCGGCCCCGTGTAATCCGCGGCCAGAATGACCCGCACACGGCCCGGCGAGAGGGACGAATCAGCGACGACGGGCAGTCCGCGAAGCTCTTTGGCCACCGCCTGCGCGCCGAGGTCGTCGCTCTTGGCGGCCTGAATCTGGCTGCCGCTCACATGGCCGGTCTCGTTGTTGCCGACCTGACCGGCGGTGAAACCGGATCCGGCCAGGACGTCGGACACCGCCGCCGCGAGTCCGTTGATGTTGCTGTCGTTCACGACATCGACGGTGGTCTTGTCCGGGCTGTAGGCCAGCTGCTCGGTCTTGCCCTGCGCCTGGTCGTCGAGCAACCCCTTCACCCAGTCCTGCACCTGGTCGGGGTTCACCCGCACCACGCTCTGCATGCCGTCGTCGCTCCAGCCGGCCTCGTCGAGCACCGGGATCGTCGCGAACGCCACATTGCCTGCCGCCAGGCTCTCGAGCTGCTTGATGAAATCCATGATCTCCCAGCCCGAAGACAGCACCACGGACCGCTGGATCGCACTCTGCAGGCCGTTGAGCGCCGTCGGGCTGGACAGCGTCTTGCCCGAAATGACTTGATGCGCAAGCGAAGCCATCACAACCTGCTGACGCACCACCCGGTCCAGGTCGCCGCGCGGAAGGTCGTGGCGCTGACGGACGAAGCTCAGTGCCTGCGGCCCGTCCAGCCTCTGCCAGCCCGCCGGGAAGTCGGCTCCCGAAAGAGGTTCATAGACAGCGTCTTTCAAGCACACGTTGACTCCTCCGATGGCATCGGTGATCAACGAGAACCCGAGCAACCCGATCTCGGCGTAATGGTCGACGGTCACGCCGGTCAGTTCGGCGACTGTTTTGATCAGGGCCTCCCGGCCGGCCTCCGTCGACTGCGCGTCGGCCTCGGCGTCGGAGACGCCCGATTCCACGAGCTGGACACGCTTCTGTTCTTTGGTCTGGCCGTAGACGCCGTTGATCTTCGTCTTTCCCAGGTCGGGCGCCGCTACATAGGAGTCGCGGGGGATCGAGATCGCGGTCGCGGACTTACCGTTGTTGGGGATGCGCACCAGGACGATGGTGTCGGTGTTGGTCGACACGTCGTCACCTGCGTGCAACTGTGCGAGTTCCTCCTCACTCAGCGGGTTGCCGTGCGCGTCGGTGCGGCTGTCCATGCCGACCAGCAGGATGTCGATTGCGCCGTCCTCGCCGCCGCTGCCGAGCAGCGGCGAGCTGATGTGGAAGATGCCCTCCTCGAATGAGCGGACCTTGCTCCAGGCCAGCCCGGTGGCCATCACGATCGTCGCCGCCAAAACGGTGCACAGCACGCGGACACCGCGGCGCGCAGCAACGGCCGGCCCGGCGGTAGGCACAGCAGGCACGACAAGACCCCGTTCGGTTGGAGAACTTGCACCCAGGCTACTTGCGAGAATGCCGGGAACGGCGTAGCCGACACGCGGCGTGCCAGACTCGAGAACCGTGAGGAACCGAATTGTTATCTGCGGCGCCGGCGGGCAGGTCGGGCGGTTCCTCACCGCGCAGGCGCGCCGCGACGGCCGCGACGTGCTTCCCCTGAGCTCCAAAGAGTGGGACATTTCGGATCCGGACGCGGGCAACGGTCTGCTCGAACCGCACGACGTGGTGGTCAACTGTGCGGCGTATACCGCCGTCGACGCTGCCGAAACCGATCAGGACGCCGCGGAGGCGGTCAATGCCGTCGGCCCGGGAAATGTTGCCCGGACATGCGCCAGGGCAGGAGCGCGGTTGATCCACCTCTCGACGGATTATGTGTTCAGCGGGCGGTTCGACGCGGCGCCGCGACCATACGACATCAGCGACCAGCCATCGCCGCTGTCGGTGTACGGCCGCAGCAAGCTGGCCGGAGAACGCGCCGTGCACGCCGAGCTGCCGGATGCCCACGTGGTGCGCACAGCGTGGGTGTACACCGGTGCCGGCGGCGACTTCGTCGCCTCGATGGCGCATAAGGCTGAGCAAGCCGGATCGCTCGATGTGGTAGCCGACCAGGTGGGATCGCCCACGTACGTGGCCGACCTGGTGTCGGCGTTGATGGAGCTCGTCGAGGACCGGGTAAGCGCGCCACTGCTGCACGCCGCCAACGCCGGCGCGGCCAGCCGGTACGAGCAGGCCAGAGCGGTGTTCGAAGCGATCGGCGCCGATCCCGAGCGGATCCGGCCCGTGACCAGCGACCGCCATCCGCGGCCGGCGCCACGGCCCGCTTACTCCGTGTTGTCGTCGCACGGGTCCACCGCGGCCGGGCTCACACCATTGCGGCCGTGGCGGGACGCGTTGATGGCGGCGCTAACCTCTACGCCGTGAGTGACGAACTCGTTGTGGTGACGGTGACGTACTCACCCGGGCCCCACCTGCACCGCTTCCTGGCGACGCTGTCGCATGCCACCGACCGGCCGGTGAAAGTCATCATGGCCGACAACGGTTCGACGGACGGAAGCCCCGAAGCAGCGCAAGAGCAGTTCCCCAACGCGCGACTTCTGCGCACCGGAGGCAACATCGGCTACGGCGGCGCCGTCAACCGCGCTGTCGCCGAGGCGGCCAAGGAGAACGCGAACCTGGACCTGTTCGTCGTGGCCAATCCCGACGTGGCCTGGGGGCCTGCCAGCATCGATGAGCTGATCGAAGCCGCGGGCCGCTGGCCGCGGGCAGGCACGCTCGGGCCGCTGATCCGCGACCCGGACGGTTCGGTGTACCCGTCGGCGCGGCACCTGCCCAGCCTGGTCCGCGGCGGCATGCATGCCGTGGTCGGTCCGGTGTGGCACAACAACCCGTGGACCGCGGCCTACCGGCAAGAACGGTTGGAGCCCAGCGAGCGCCCGGTCGGCTGGTTGTCGGGTTCCTGTCTGCTGGTGCGCAGGGCCGCGTTCGACGAGGTCGCCGGATTCGACGACCGCTACTTCATGTATATGGAAGACGTCGACCTCGGCGACCGGATGGGCAAGGCCGGCTGGCAGAACATCTACGTGCCGGGGGCGGAGATCCTGCACGACAAGGGACACGCGACCGGGCGCGATCCCGCCCGTAATCTCGCGGCGCACCACACGAGCACCTACATTTACCTTGCCGACAGGCATCCTCGGTGGTGGCAGGCACCGCTGCGGTGGGCGATGCGGGCCGCGCTGACGGTGCGCTCGCGGCTGGCGGTGCGAAACTCTCGGCGCGATCTGGCAAGGGGGCAGTGATGAGCGCTCTGACATCACCGGAGAAGGGCGTCGACGCCGTCGTCCTCGTCGGCGGACAGGGCACTCGTCTGCGTCCCCTGACCCTGTCGGCGCCCAAACCGATGTTGCCGACCGCCGGACTGCCGTTCCTGACCCACCTGCTGTCGCGGATCGCGGCGGCGGGCATCGAGCACGTCGTGCTCGGCACGTCGTATAACGCCGAAGTTTTCGAGGCGGAATTCGGCGATGGCAGCAAACTCGGGCTACAGATTGATTACGTCACCGAAAGCGAACCGCTGGGTACCGGCGGCGGGATTGCAAATGTCGCGCACAAGTTGCGGCACGACACCGTGATGGTGTTCAACGGCGACGTGCTTTCCGGGGCGGATCTGTCCGAGCTTCTCGCCTCGCACTGGGGGCTGGAGGCCGACGTCACCCTGCACCTGGTCCGGGTCGGGGACCCGCGCGCATTCGGCTGCGTACCGACCGACGGGGACGGGCTGGTGACGGCTTTCCTGGAGAAGACGCAGGATCCGCCGACCGACCAGATCAACGCGGGCTGCTACGTGTTCCGCCGGTCGGTGATCGATCGGATCCCGACCGGTCGCTCCGTCTCGGTGGAGCGTGAGGTCTTTCCGGCGCTGCTGTCGGACGGACTGCGCGTCTGCGGCTACGTCGACGCGACGTACTGGCGGGACATGGGCACCCCCGAAGACTTCGTCCGTGGCTCTGCTGACCTGGTCAGAGGCATTGCGCCGTCGCCGGCACTGGGTGGCAGGCACGGCGAGAAGCTTGTTCACGACGGCGCCGCGGTGTCCCCGGGAGCATTGTTGATCGGCGGTACGGTGGTCGGTCGCGGAGCCGAGATCGGGCCCGGCGCCCGCCTCGACGGCGCGGTCATCTTCGACGGTGCGCGGATCGAGGCCGGGTCGGTGATCGAGCGGTCGATCATCGGGTTCGGCGCCCGGGTCGGCCCGCGAGCGCTGATTCGAGACGGTGTGATCGGCGACGGCGCCGAGATCGGTGCGCGATGCGAGCTTCTTCGCGGCGCGCGGGTGTGGCCCGGTGTAAAGATTCCTGACGGTGGCATCCGCTACTCGACCGACGTATAGCCGCGCACACGGCCGGCCCCGCCGTCGGCGGCGTAACGATTCGGGGGTCAGCGGCGAAACTACTGTGGCGGCAATTAACCGGCGTTACGAACAATTTTCGGCGATATTGCCGCAATGTTGGGCAAAGTCGGAAATTGACGGCATACTGGGGCTTACAGTTAACTTTCCGCAGTTTGCGGGATTCGGGCGGGCGAGAGGGCAATAATGGCAAACTTCGATGACGACGGCCGGGGCCGCTACAAGCAGTTGTTCGGCGCGCTGGCTGCTCTCTCCGGGTTGCTCGGTATTGCGGTCACGGCCATCGTCGTGGCCGGTGGCGCCCAGCTCGTGAGTTCGCCGATGGCGACCGCAGGCACCACCAGGGCGACGCCCTGGGTTCCCCGCCCGGCATTCCTCGGAAGGCCCGCGCCCCACCCGTCGACATCGGTGTCGGCGCAGGGTTCGAAGGCCGACAAGGAGGCTCTGGCGTTCGGCAACTGGGTCAACAAAGGCGCGGGCGACGCATTCGGGGCCATTTCTGATGCAATGACTGCACTCGGGAAGGCGCTCAATAACCAGGATCAGGCCGCGGTCCGGAAAAACTGCATTCAGCTCCAGAACGCCGGCGAGAAATACGCCAAGGTGTTGCCCACGCCCATCGAGGAGGCGACTGCGGCAAGCGAGACGGCAGTGAACGAGATCGCCGCGGCCAGCGCGGCGTGCCTAGCCGATCCTCCGGACATCGAGGGTCTGACGACGCATGCCACCGAGGCGAACAAGCAGCTGGCGGTTGTCGCGAAAATCGGTTCAGGCGGCTGAGCCGTCAGGCACCGCGCCTGACCCGGTCGCGCGTGAGTGCCACGAGCTCGCGAAGCGCGTGATCGGTGCCCGTCGGCAGTGCGTCGATGTCCCACCAACGCAGGTCCAGTGACTCGTCGCTGCGCGTGATCTGTGCGCCGGCCGGCGCGTGAGCGATGTACTGCAGGTCGAGGTGCCGCGTCGGGATTCCCAACGAGCACGTCACCGGGTGGGCGTGAACCGCGGCGAGTTCGGGCTCGATCGCCAGTGACGGGATACCTGACTCTTCAATGGCTTCGCGGCGCGCGGCCGCGACGATGTCTGCGTCGTCGTCTTCGCAGTGTCCGCCGAGCTGCGCCCAGCGACCCAGCCGGGGATGCAGTGTGAGCAGCACGTGCGTGTCGGTGTGATCCAGCAGCAGTGCCGACGCCGTCACGTGGGCCGGTTCGCATGCGCGACGGCATGCGTCCTCACGCGCCAGCACGAACGACAGCACGGCATGGCGGATCGCGTCCTGGGACGGATTGGGTGCCGCCCACGCTTGCAGCGTTGCGATGACCGAATCGCGCAGGCTCATGTTTCGATCAGCAGACCAGAGACCGGCGCCGGATCGCGCGGGGTCAACGGCGCTTCGGGATAGCCGATTGCGATGGCGCCCAACGGTTCCCAGTCCTGCGCCAGCCCGAGCACGGCTCGAACTTCCTCGGCGGCGAAGATTGTGGACCCCACCCAGCAGCTGCCGACGCCTCGCACCGCCAACCCGACCAGCAGGCCTTGGACTGCCGCGCCGACTGCGACCGTGAACATCGTGTGTTCGGCGGCCGAGCGAGTCGCGTCCGGATAGTCGTGAGCTCCGTCGGGAACCAGGAAGGGGATCATCAACTCCGGCGCGTCGTAGAGGATTTGGCCTCGTGCCACCCGCGCGTCAATCGCGGCGGTGGACTTGCCGTCGCGTCCGAGATCCTCGCGCCACCGCGCGGCCATGCGGTCGAGCAGCTCAGTGCGCAGCGCGTCGTCACGCAGCCAGACGAAACGCACCGGTCGGGTGTGATGGGGTGCCGGCGCGGTCAGTGCGTCGGCGACGGCGTCCTCGACGAGGTGGGCGGGCACCGGCTCGGACGCGAACCGTCGCACGGACCGGCGCAATAGCAATGCCTGCTTCCTGCCCTCTGCTGCCGCCTCCTCGGCGCCGAGGTGGAACAGGTCTTCGTCGCCGCGTCTGATCAACCGCGCGGCGCTCGAACCGTCGTCGGCAATGGGCAGTCCGCGCACCACGGCCACAGGGATACCTGTCAGCTTGCCCTTGACGAGGTCTGCTGCAGCTGCGATTTCGTCGGCCACCGCGACCTCGGTGACGACCAGCTCGTTGCCGTGTACGTCGCGGTCTCCTGCGTACCCGTGCAACACCTCCAGGCCCGCGGCGCCGATCGCCACATCGGTCTGCCCGTTGCGCCACGCCCGCCCCATGGTGTCGGTGACCACCACGGCGACCGTGACGCCCAGCCGTTCGCGCAGCCCGGTACGCAAGGCCGCGGCGCTGCCGTCCGGGTCGACTGGCAGCAGGGCGAGTTCGGTCTGTCCGACGTTGGATCCGTCGACGCCGGCTGCCGCCTGCACCAGACCGAGAGCGTTCTCGGTGATCAGCGTCTTGCCTTTGCGCGCCAGTACCCGCACCGCCTCTGCGTCGATTAGCTTGCGCCGCAAATCATCTCGGGCCTGCGGATCCGACGGGGCGACAACGATGCGGCCCTCGCACTTGCTGAGCACCTTGCTGGTGACGACGACGACGTCGCCGTCCTGCAGCCACGGCGCCGTCGACGCCAGCGCCGCGGCAAGATCGTCGCCGGGACGGAACTCGGGCAGCCCGGGCACGGGCAGTACCTCGACGCGCGCGGCGGATCCGTGCTCGGTCATGCCCGCGGTCCGGAGGTCAGGCCGGCCAATTGTAGTCCGCTGCGAACCATGTCGGCCGTTGTCGCCGGGTCGGTCATCAACAGCGGCACGGACCGGACCGTGACGCCGTCGATCTCTGCGGTGTCACCGTCGTGGACGAGCCAGCCGTCCAGTATCCCAACCCTGGCGCGAGCGCCGTAATATGCGCCGACCCCCTCGGACGTGGAGGGCACGCCGACCACGCGGAGGCAGTCATCGGCCATGCCGCGCAACGGTTTTCCACTGACGATCGGGGAGTAGCCGATGACTGCGGCGGAGGTGGATCGCAGCGCGGCTCGTACACCTGGAATGGTCAGGATCGCACCGATGCTCACGACGGGGTTGGACGGCGCGAGGAACACGACGTCGGCCGTCTCGATCGCGTCGACGACGCCCGGCCCGGCGGTGGCGTCGTCTACGCCGATGAAAGCGAAACTGTGGGTCGGCACCTGCGCCCGGTAGCGGACCCACCATTCCTGGAAATGGATTGCCTTTTGTGCCCCGTCGGTCGGATCGGTAATTACCACGTGGGTTTCGCAACGGTCGTCGCTGGCGGGCAGCAACGTCGCGCCCGGCGACCAGCGCTGGCACAGCGCTTCGGTCACCTGGGACAGCGGGTACCCCGCGCGCAGCATCTGACTGCGGACAAGGTGGGTCGCCAGGTCGCGGTCGCCGAGCCCGAACCAGTCGGGCTGTACGCCGTAGTGCGCCAATTCCTCCATCGCGTGCCAGGTTTCATCGCGGTGCCCCCAGCCGCGCTCCGGATCGATGCCGCCGCCCAAGGTGTACATGCACGTGTCGAGGTCCGGACAGATCCGGACACCGTGCATCCATGCGTCGTCGCCGACGTTGACGATCGCGATCAGCTCACCGCTACCGCCGTCCGCGGCGGAGAACTGACCCAGACCGAGCAGATGTTGAACGCCGAGCAGGAAGCGCGCGCCGCCGACGCCCCCCACGAGAACGGTGATCTTCACGCCAACCGACACTAGGCGCTGGGCCGTTCAGGTGTTCGTTGTGGTGGGTCGCACGACACGCCGTCGGCACCGACGCGCCGAAATTGGGTCACGAGATGATATTAATTTCGGTTCTAGCGCTTGACCGGACGTCCTCACAAGTGTGTAATCACACCAGTGTCATTCCCGGTTGGCTCCACGGTTCCCGGTGCCGCAGACCGAGATTCGATCACTTGTTCGAATATGAACTGAATAGTGGGCGAATTCCACAACCAACTGCGATACCAGGACAGGAGGCGAAATGCCTTACGAGCAAATCGATTTCCCGCAGCCGATCCGACTGGGCGACTCGGGATTGAACGCTTTGGGCAGTACGCCCCAAAATCCCTACGGAGCAGACACCGCGGGCATGATGCGACGTGCCCATCTGACTTTGGTGCCCGAACCATTCGGTACGGCACCGATGCTGACCCCCGACGACCCCGAGTGGCAGGAAAAGGCGCTGTGCGCACAGACCGACCCGGAGGCGTTCTTCCCCGAGAAGGGCGGGTCGACGCGGGAGGCCAAGCGCATCTGCATGGGCTGCGAGGTACGCGACGCGTGCCTTGACTACGCGCTGGCCCACGACGAGCGCTTCGGCATCTGGGGCGGGCTCTCCGAACGCGAGCGTCGCCGCCTCAAGCGCGGCATCATCTAGCGGTCTCGGGCGTCATTCGTCATCGAGTGTTGGGTCGATGACCGACGGCTCGACGCCCAGATACGTTGCCACCTGAGCCACCAGCAGCTCGTGCAGTAACTCGGCCAACTCGTCGCTGTCCTTGGCTCGCCGCTCGATTGGCTTGCGGAACAACACGATTCGTGCCCGTGTCGGGTTCCCGCGGACATCCACGCCTGCAGGGATGAGGCGGGCAAGTGCTATCGGGCCGTCGGCCACCACCTCGGGCGGCCACTGCACGTTCTCCGGATCCTTGGGTGCCAGGCGCGGAATCTCGTCGACCGCGACATCCAGTGCCGACACCCGCTCCTGCCACCGGTGCTCGATCGGCTCGTAGGCCTCCAGCACCGCCATGTCGAAGCGCTCCGCGCGGCTGCGCCACCCGGGCACGGTCGGCGGGAGCAGCGGGCCCCGCATTTCCCGCCGCCGGGATCCACGCGCTGGCGCCACGCGGGTGATCGTAACGGTTGGAGATCTTCTCACCTGACCCGTGCGCGTGTCCGGCACTCGCTGACGACCGCGCGCGATAGCCTCTCGACGTGAATGTTCCCCGCCGATGCTGTCGGCCCGGGTGCCCTCACTATGCGGTCGCGACGTTGACCTTCGTCTACTCCGACTCGACCGCGGTAGTCGGGCCACTGGCCACTGCCGCGGAGCCGCACTCGTGGGACCTCTGCGTCGCGCACGCTGGGCGTATCACGGCGCCGCGCGGATGGGAGTTGGTCCGCCACGCCGGTCCGCTGCCCACCAACCCTGGTGAAGATGACCTTTCGGCTCTGGCGGACGCCGTGCGGGAGAGCCGCGACGGTTCAATGTTCCCGAGCCGCGGCGGCGCTGCACTGGACAACCTCGCCGATGGTGCGCCGGTAGCTGCCAACCCCGCCGTGATGGCGCCGCCGGCACATCCGGTCACGTCGGGGCGACGGCGCGGTCACCTGCGGGTGCTGCCCGATCCGCCACAGTGAGGGCGGGGCGTCAGCGCGCAAGCACCATCATCGACGCGCCGCCCATCAGTCGCACTCCGAGGTCCTCGTTCATTCGCCGGAGCAGACGGCGCGGGCCGTTGACGATCCTGGTGCGCAGCGCCCGGTTCGGCAGCGTCTCGGCGCCGTGGGTGTAGTTCCAGTCCACGATTTCATAACCCGAATCCGTCAGCACCGCGAGCGCCGTGTCTTTGAAGAAGTAATGTATGTGCCCAATGGCCTGCCGGGCCTGCAAAATCGGCTTTCCGCGAAGTACGCCTTGGACGGACAGGTCAAGCGGAATGTGAAACAGCTTCAATGGCGCCCGCGGTTTCATTTGCCGCAGAAATCCCATGTAATCATCGACATGTTCGAAAACATCGATGGCCAACAGGAGATCCGGTGTGTCTTTCTCGACGTCGAAGTAGTCGCTGAGGTGAAAGCGCAGGCCGTCGGCTGATTTGGGTTCGGCGATCGCGATGGCCTGCGGGGATATGTCGTACCCGTCGAGCTGCGCATCGGGGTAGATCTTCTTCAGATTCACAAGGATCTCACCGGAGCCGGTACCGATTTCGACGATGTGCTGTGGTCTCACACGATTGCGGTCGAGAATGTCGGCGATCCATTTGGCTTTTGACGGGGAATCACCGGCGTGCCAGTCCGGATTGTTTTCCAGGTATTCGCCGCTTTCGTAAATGTTCTGTTCCACGCTACGTCTTTCTTGCCGGCGTACGAATTGTCGAATAGGACTGCGGGAGTCCGCAGCGTACCACGGGACTCGGCGCGACACGATCGCCCAAATCTTGATGTTCGGACGTTCCGGCTAGGCTTGCCAACGACACTCGTCCTTCGATCAGGAGCCCTTCTTCGCCATGTCCAGGCCCGCTGCGGTGGTCCACCGCGTGATCAAGGCCTACGACGTTCGCGGCCTGGTGGGTGAGGAGATCGATGAGTCCTTCGTGTCCGATGTCGGGGCGGCTTTCGCGCGGTTGCTGAGGGAGGAGCTGACCGATCCCGCGCTCGTCGTCATCGGTTACGACATGCGCGAGAGTTCGCCCACGCTTTCTGCGGCGTTCGCCTCCGGGGTCCAGGCGCAAGGCCTGGGTACCGTCCACATCGGGCTGGCCTCCACTGATCAGCTGTACTTCGCGTCCGGGCTTCTCGGTTGTCCGGGCGCGATGTTCACCGCCAGCCACAATCCCGCCGCATACAACGGCATCAAGCTGTGCCGCGCGGGTGCCAAACCGGTCGGCAGCGATACCGGCCTGGCCGCCATCAGCGAGGACGTCATCGACGGGGTCCCCGATTACGACGGCCCCCGTGGACAGACCTCCGAGCGCGATGTGCTCGCCGACTACGGCCAGTTCCTGCGCTCGCTGGTGGACCTGAGCGACACAGCGCCGCTGCGTGTCGCCGTCGACGCCGGTAACGGGATGGCCGGCCACACCACGCCCGCGGTGCTGGGCGCGATCCCGTCGATCACCGTGGAGCCGTTGTACTTCGAGCTCGACGGGAACTTCCCCAATCACGAGGCCAATCCACTGGACGCTGCCAACCTCGTCGACCTGCAGGCACATGTGCTCGCCACTCGTGCCGACATCGGGTTGGCCTTCGACGGCGATGCCGACCGCTGCTTCGTGGTCGACGAGCGCGGGCAGCTGGTGTCGCCGTCGGCGGTCACCGCCCTGGTGGCCGCGCGCGAATTGAAGCGCGAAATGGGCGCGACCGTCATCTACAACCTGATCACCTCCCGCGCCGTGCCCGAGCTGGTGGTCGAACGGGGAGGGACTCCGGTGCGCTCGCGTGTCGGCCACTCCTACATCAAGGGCCTGATGGCCGAGACCGGCGCGATCTTCGGCGGTGAGCACTCCGCGCACTACTACTTCCGCGACTTCTGGGGCGCCGACTCCGGGATGCTCGCCGCGCTGCACGTTCTCGCGGCGTTGGGCGGCCAGGACCGCCCGCTGTCCGAGATGATGGCCGACTACCAGCGCTACGAGGCGTCCGGGGAGATCAACTTCACGGTCGACGATTCCACGGGATGCATCGACGCCGTGCTCAGATCGTTTGGGCGGAGGATCGCGTCGATCGACCATCTGGACGGAGTGACCGTCGACCTGGGTGGGGGCACCTGGTTCAACTTGCGGACGTCGAACACCGAGCCGCTGCTGCGGCTGAACGTCGAGGCCAGGACCAGAGACGCCGTCGATGAGGTAGTTGCCGGCATCGCGGGGCAAATCGCTTCTCACGCAGGCGCTTCGCGGTGAACGGCACTCATTCGGTGATCGATCTGGACGACGCCCAGGGGCTGGTCGGTGCCGACCGCGACGGATTACTCCGCGCGGCCTCGACTACCGGTGCGCACGTGCGCGCGGTGGCATCCGCGGTCGAGGAGGGCGCCCTCGAGTCGTTGACGGGCACGTTGCCGCGCACCGTCGTGTGGATTGCGGGCCGGGGCCCCGCGGCGACGGCGGGCCGCATGGTGTCCGCGCTCGTGGGGCACGTCGCGGGAGTGCCGATCATGCAGGCCAGCGCTGCGCCCTCATGGCTCGGGCCGCTCGACGCGATGATCGTGGCCGGTGATGATCCAGGTGATCCGGTGTTGGCGGCGGCCGCGTCGCTGGCCGCGCGGCGCGGCGCGCGCCTGCTGGTGGTGGCGCCGTTCGAGGGCCCCCTCCGCGACGTCGCCGCCGGGCGGGCGGCGGTTCTGGAGCCCCGGTTGCAGATCACGGACGCGTTCGGCCTGTGCCGGTATCTGGCGGCCGGGCTGGCCGCCGTCGCAGCCGTCGACACCTCGGTCCGCGCCGACATCGGGGCGCTGGCAGACCAACTCGACGCCGAAGTGCTGCGCAGCAGCGCGGGCCGTGAGGTGTTCACCAATCCCGCCAAGGCACTTGCGGGCCGGATGGCGTCCCGCCGGGTCGTGCTCGCCGGCGACTCCGACGCCCCGCTCGCGCTGGCGCAGCACGGCAGCTCGATACTGCTGCGGCTGGCCGGTGAGATCGTCGGCGTGGCGGCACTTGCCGACGCGGTGACGGCCCTGCGGTCGGGCGCGGTCGGCGCGGCCGGTGACCCGGTCGATGCGTTGTTCCACGACGAACAGATCGACGGGCCGCTGGGGGATCGACCACGGGTCCTGGCGTTGGCGCTCAGCGACGAACGGCAAGTGGTGTCGGCCCGGGTGGCCGGCCTCGACGACGTCGATGTCATCGGCGCCGAGGACGCCGCCGATCCCGCTACGACGGCGATCGGCGGAGCGGACGCGCAACTGGGGGTACTGGCAGTGCGGTTGGAGATGGCGGCGGTTTATCTGCGATTGATTCGGGGTTAGGGACGTGCATTTGTTACGCGGCGCGGTGCGAACGTACGCGTGGGGGTCACGCACTGCTATCGCCGCATTCACGGGACGGCCCACGCCCACACCGCATCCCGAGGCGGAGCTGTGGTTCGGCGCCCATCCCGGCGATCCGGCGTGGCTGGAGACTGACACCGGCGAGCAGTCGCTGCTGGATGCGCTGACCGTCGACCCCGAGGGCCAACTCGGCGAGGCTGTGCTCGACCGGTTCGGTGACTGTCTGCCGTTCCTGGTCAAAGTGCTCGCGGCCGACGAACCGTTGTCGCTGCAGGCACATCCGAGTGCGCAGCAGGCCGCCGACGGATTCGACCGCGAGGAGCAACGCGGGATCCCGATCTCGTCGCCGACGCGCAACTACCGCGATCGCAGCCACAAGCCGGAGCTGGTGATCGCCTTGGAGCAGTTCGAGGCACTGGCAGGCTTCCGCGATGTCGCACGCAGCATCGAGCTGATGAAGGCGCTCGAGGTTTCCGAGCTCGACCCGTACGTCCAGCTGTTGACCGGCCAAGCGGATGCCGACGGGTTGCGCGCGCTGTTCACGACGTGGATCACCGCACCCCAGCCGCACCTGGAGGTTCTGGTCCCTGCCGTTCTCGACGGCGCCATCAACTACATGCGTTCCGGCGCCGCGGATTTCGCTGACGAGGCCAAAACGGTGCTCGAACTCGGCGAGCGGTACCCGGGTGATGCCGGAGTGCTGGCCGCGCTGCTGCTGAACAGGATGCGGCTGAATCCCGGCGAGGGCCTGTTCCTGCCGGCGGGCAATCTGCACACCTATCTGAGCGGTTTCGCGATCGAGGTAATGGCCAACTCGGACAACGTCTTACGCGGTGGTTTGACCCCCAAGCACGTCGACGTCCCCGAGTTGCTGCGGATCCTCGACTTCCAACCGGTGTCCGAGGCGGCGTTGCGACCGGAAATGCACAGGGATGGAACGGAATTGATGTACGACATACCCACCGACGAGTTCGCTGTCTCCCGTCTGAGGATCGATGGCGAGAACGTGGGCCACGAAATCGACGCGGCCGTGCGCCATGACGGACCCCAGATACTGCTCTGCACCGACGGCGCGGTGTTGGTGCACGCGAAGTCGTCGTCGTTGACGCTGCATCGGGGCCAGGCCGCGTGGGTGTCTGCCGACGACGGGCCCATACGTCTCGTGTCCGAGGACACCGCCGAGTTGTTCCGGGTCAGCACCGGGCTCTGACCCGCACGAACGGAGGAGGGCGCGAACGTGTCGACGGCGGGAAGTACCAAGGCGATCCTCGCGGCGCTGGCGGCCAACGCCGGCATCGCGGTGGCGAAGTTCGTCGGCTTCGCGATCACCGGCAGCTCGTCGATGCTGGCCGAAGCGGTGCACTCGGTGGCCGACACCTCCAATCAGGGCCTGCTGCTGTGGGGCCAGCGCCGCGCGCAGAAGGAGGCCGACCAGCTGCACCCCTTCGGCTACGGTCGCAGTCGGTATTTCTACTCCTTCATCGTCGCGCTCGTGTTGTTCAGTCTGGGATCGGTTTTCGCGCTGTACGAGGGCTACGAGAAGATCGCCCATCCGCACGCATTGACTTCTCCGCTTGTTGCCGTCGTGATTCTGGTGGTGGCAATCGCGTTGGAGGCGTACAGCTTTCGAACCGCGATGGTGGAATCCCGGCCGCTGAAGGGCCAGAGCACGTGGTGGCGGTTCATTCGCACCTCCCGCAACCCCGAGCTACCCGTCGTCCTGCTCGAGGACACCGGCGCGCTGGTCGGCCTGGTCCTGGCGCTGGCGGGCGTGGGATTGACCGTCGCGACCGGCAACCCGATCTGGGACGGCATCGGAACCGCCGCGATCGGTGTGCTGCTCGGCGTGATCGCAGTGATATTGATGGTGGAGATGCACAGCCTGCTGATCGGTGAGGGTGCCACCGGCGATCAGGACCGCGCGATCCGGGCAGCGCTTGAAGGCACGCCACACGTCGACCGCGTGATCCATCTTCGCACCCAGTATCTGGGCCCGGAGGAAATGCTCGTCGGGGCAAAGATCGCGTTGCCCGCGGACTGCGAACTGCGCACCGTCGCTGACGTGATCAATGACGCCGAGGCGCGCATCCGCGACGCGGTGCCCGCCGCGCGGGTAATCTACCTCGAGCCGGACCTCGACCGGGCGCTCACTTCGTAGTCGGCACCAGCCGGACTCGCGTCGCTGCGTTTTTGCTTGCGCTCTGCCAGCCAGCAACGCATGTTGTGCCGCACTGCACGGCCCAGGATGCGGGCGCTCGGCACCATGTAGAGGCTGTCGAGCAGCGAGAACCGGCGCAGGAACCACTCGGCGAGTACCGGCTCGGTCTCGGCCGCGCCGAGAAACTGTTCGAACAGCCCACCGACCGGGCCATACCAGCGGGGCATCGCGCCGCCGGCGCCGTGGAACATGTAGTCGCCGACCGCGTTCATCTGCCACACCGGGAACGTCGTCTTCGCGGTCGCGCGACTCAGCTGGCGCATCAGGTCGGGTTCGGCGGAGTCCAGCGCCCTGCGGAGGTGACCGGCCTGCAGCGAAGTCATCGTCATGCCCTGCCCGTAGGTCGGGTTGAAGCTGACCACCGCGTCGCCGAACGGCACGATCCCGGCCGGGAAGCGGGTCATCTTGTCGTAGCGGCGCCATCGGCTGGTCGGGTACTTGTGGAACGCCACGTCGCCCAGCGGGGTTGCCTGCCGGATGGCTGCGGCGTGCTCGGGCAGAACGTCGTCGGCGACCGCGCACATCTCTTCGAAGTTCTTCGGCGGCTCGACCTTGCCGACGCCGAACGTGGTCATCCCCCAGGTGCCGTCCTCGTAGAACAGCATCCCGATCCCGATCGGCTGTGCCACGGAGGCGCCTGCGACCACCACCTTCTCCTGGATCAGACCGTCGGGAATGTACAGCTGCTGCGTCGCGTAGCCGATTCCGACATCGACGGTGTCTTCTTCCGGACGGTCAAATCCCCACTCGCTCAACCAAACCGGCAGTCGCGTGCCCCGACCGGTGGCGTCGACCACCAGGTCGGCCGCCACGAACTCGCCGTCGTCGAGCGTCACTCCCGTGACGCGCTCGCTCGCGGGGTCGAACCGCGGCGCACCGACTGCGCGCTGTTCGATCGTCACGTTGGGCAACCAGCTGGTGTGACGCCGGATCTGCCATTCCAGCTGCGGCCGGCTCGGCACGTACGTGGTGAACGTCTCCTCGAGTTCGGTCGGAATGCCCAGCACGTGGCCGGCGGCTCCGAAGTGGATGGATCCCGGCTGATCCTCAAGGATCGGCACGCCCGCGGCGACCATGTCGGCGAGCAGCCCGGGGAACAGCGCTTCGAACTCCTGCGCGCCCCGGGACATCAGGATGTGCACGTGTCGGCCTTGAGGCACCGCGGACCGGTTGGCCGGCTGGTCGGGCAGCGTGTCGCGTTCGAACAGCGTCACCTTGTCGTAGTGATCCGACAGCACGCGCCCCGCGCATAACCCTGCGATGCTGGCGCCGATGACAACTGCGTGTTTACCTCGCCCCATGGGGGGACAGTACTAAACCCACTACTGGGCGGGAGCCACCACCAAGGAGTCGGCATGGACCTGAGGACGAAGTCGGTCGAGCAGTCCCTCGAGGACACCGACGACGACGAGAGCCGCCTGCGTAAGGACCTCACCTGGTGGGATCTGACCGTCTTCGGGGTGTCCGTGGTCGTCGGCGCCGGGATCTTCACGATCACCGCGTCCACCTTCGGCAACATCACCGGACCCGCGATCTCGATCTCGTTCATCCTCGCCGCGATTGCGTGCGGGCTGGCCGCGTTGTGCTACGCCGAGTTCGCCTCGACCGTGCCGGTCGCCGGGAGCGCCTACACGTTCTCGTATGCGACGTTCGGCGAGTTCATGGCATGGGTCATCGGGTGGGACCTGATTCTCGAGTTCGCCGTCGGTGCCGCGGTGGTCTCGAAGAGCTGGTCCTCCTACCTTGGTACCGTATTCGGATTCTCCGGCGGCACAGTGCATTTGGGGCCGGTCGACCTCGACTGGGGTGC
>JAVHWG010000575.1:0-5140 GCA_032159965.1 Mycobacterium sp. | reverse complement strand
CGGGAACCTTCCGTGGTTCACGATGAGGTTGGGGGCCAGCGGCACGTCGCGCTGCCAGTCGGGTCGGGGGTACAGGTTCGACACCCCGCCGCCGGTCCCGAACCCGCTGGGATACTCGGCCCACCCCGCCTCGGTGACCCAGCCGCCGTCGTCGTCCGTCGACAGGCTCGTGCCGCCCACGGAAGTGACCTCAGGAATCGAGGGGACAGCGTTGAGCCCGATGTCGCGTTCCTGCGGCGGGGCGAAGAACTCTGATCTTCCGGTTTGCCCCTTGCATTCGTAGCCCCCGTTGTCCCCGCTGGACATGAAGACGGAGGTACCCCTTCTTCCCGCTTGGACCACGGCATCCTGGATGGGGGCGAGATTGGCTCGTCTGAGGTTGAGGTCGCACTGCCAGATCAACGAAATGCTCCACACCGCACCGGGATACTTGTCGTCGACCTGCCGCATGGCTTGGGCCCATTGCCGCTCGTTCAATGACTTCGGCAGGTAGTAGATCACCTTCTTGGCGGCAGGTGCGATGCCGTGAGCGACCTGCAGATCCATCGGTGTCTCGCCGTCGGGATCGGGACGGTCACCGATCTCGGTGGGCGTCAAGGGAATTGGGATGTCGAACTCATCGGTGAACTTCTTGTAGTCCGCGTCTTTGCCGCTGCCGATTTCGAAGAAGACGATGGTCTGTCCCTTGCCGTCGACCTTCAGCGGCGCGACGTTGTAGGTATTCGTCAGTGCGGTCGGCGTCAAGCCGTCGCCCGGCACGTCAGCTGGGAACACGGGTGGCCTCACGGTGTGCAGCGGGCTGCTCAGGATGCGGCCGACCTCGTCTACGTCGCCGCGCACCGGCGCGGGGATCTGCGGATCCTGCGCCGCAGCGTAAAACGGCTCGCCCGCTGCGCTGCGATAGTCGTGGATCGATACGCCGAACGCGCGTCCAACGTCGGCCGGAGAACCCGCGACGTATGCCCAGCGACGGCCCGGACTCCAGTCGACCGAGAGACGACGGCTGTGTGCCCATGCGTTGAGCGCATTCGGACTCGTCGCAGCGCTGAGTGCGACGGTGAGTTCGACGGAATTGCCCTGCGCCGGACCGAGATCCGTCGAGCCGTCGAGCATCCGCAGCAACGGGGTGCCGACCGGGGTCTGCGGCTCTGCATTCTCGTGGGCCGGGCGGACGCATGACACCAGCAGCACCGATGCGGCCGCGACAACCACCACAACCCGTCGCCGTGTTCCGTGTGGGCGCAGGCGCGTGCGCTCGGTGTGACTCTTCACGCGGGCGCCCTCCTCCGAAGCTGACGACTGGCGGACCGTACGCGGCCGAGAGCTCAGCGAGGCGGGTCGCCCTTCCACCTGAAGCTGTTGACGTAGTAGCCGAAGTCGGTGAACGCGATCTCCAGATTCGCGCCCGACGGGTGGCCGTGGTTCTTCTCCTTGTACGGGCCCACCGCCGATGCGACCAGGGCGAGGTCGTCTTTGACGGCCACCATGATCAGCACGCGCATCTTCTGCAAGCCGCCGCTGCTGCTCTGCTTGGTGAAGTCGTCGACCTCGCCGTAACCCGCCTCGTATCCGACTCGCGCATTGGGAATCTCATAGCCCAACTTCGCGTTCGGGAATTCGCCCTCGACCAGCTGCCGCGCGATGTCCTTCGGCGACAAGTTGCGGGCGGGCACGCTGAACAGCAGCGCTTCGCCTCCGAGCGCCGTCCAGGACACCCCGTTGGGGTGGATCGAAGCGTTGCGCGGATGCGCGACGGAAAACGCCTGGTCGTCGCGCTCCCAGCGTTCATGTGTCTGCGTGGGCTCCACAGCCATCGGGACGCCGGGCTCGCTGACGTCGTCGGCGGTTCCGTCTGTCGCCTGCGGACGCCCGGGCAGATCTGTGGGCACGGCCGGTCCGGGCCCCACCTCGGCGGGACTGTTCACCGGAGGCCCGATCGGTGGTTCTTGGCAGTCTTCGGGGCAATGCAGCTGCGGCGCGGGTTTTGTGGTCACCATCGATACGACGACGATCACAGCGACCACCACAGCCAGGCTGGCGGCCAGGATCACGAACAGCCGGGGCGACGATGTGTAGCGGGCTGGCGGTACCCGGTAGGTCCGGGCCGGCAACGCAACGCCCGGCGACTCCGGCGCCTGGTCGTCCTGGTCGTCTGCCACCAGCCGATCGGTGCGCGAGGTCCGTGACGCGGCACGGGTCGCGACCCCGCAGTTCGGGCAGAAAGCCATGTCGGGAACCACGGTCTGGCATTCCGCGCAGAACGTCGGCGGCCCGCTCATCTCCTCGTGTGTTTCCCTGAGCAAGGCCAGGTGCACGCCGATCCGTAACGCCAGCACAGCGACCACCGCGATCAGCAAGTGCAACGCCAGCTGCACCTCCTGTCTGATCGGGGCGACGTCGAGCAGACCGATGCCCGCGTAGACCGCAAGCACGACGGCGGACGCAGGCAGTGCCGCTTCGAGCAGTCGCCGGCGCTGTTCTGGGCGCGGCTCACCCTGCCACGTGAACCACAATGCCGCGCCGAACAGTCCGCCCACCGCCGCCGCGGTCAACGGCACCGCGATGCCCTGCAGCCCGGCCTCGACGACGAACACCGCGACGGGCAGCGAGTGGTCGACGAGTCCCGACGCGAGTTGAGGTGCCAGCCGCACCAGAGTGCCTGCCGCAGCAAACGCGACCGCGCCCAGCGCGCCGATCAGGAAACCGTCCAGTGATTCCAGGTTCTTGGGTCGCGTGAGCCGCACGATCACCGCAGGCACCAGCATCAGCACCGCGCCGCCCATCGGGATGAGCAACCCGTTGATCAGAATTTGTTGCGACGACAACGACCCGATCGACGTGTAGCCCCGGTTGATGACCGGTGCGGTCAGCAGTGCCCATCCGACGCCCAGAGCGACACCGATCACCGCCGCCAGCAGCAGCGTGCGTTCCGGAAGGTCGTCGTCGCCGTAGACGTCGGACTCCTCCACGTAGATCAAGAACAAGAGCGGGAGTCCCAGTGCGCACACCGCGATCAGCGGCGCCTGCCACTGCAGGACGGCGAACACCGAAAGCAGGATCACGATCCCGGCCAGTCCCCATCGGAATGTCGCCCGCGACCGATGTGGCAAGTGGGGGAAGAGCGAGCTGACCATCGACAGCCGCAGCACGTTTTCGCCGTCCGCTGCGCTGTACGCCCTGACCCGCAACCAGTCCGGTCCGTCGCCGCGCGCACGTGACATGTGTGCACCGCAGTGCCCGCAGAATCTGCCTCCCGGCACCTCGGTGCCGCACACCCGGCAGGTCACGGTTGGTACCGGGGCAGCGCTGGTCGACCCCGATTCGCTCTCCTCGGCCATCGCTATCCTCCTGCTTTCTGAATGTCGAGGATGTTGTCGACGAGGTTGGCCGTGTCCGGCGTACCCAGCCCGGTGGCCAGGTCGAATCCGGTGCCGCTGTTGTAGGCGATGTTCCCGCCCACGGTCACGTCGTGGAACGCGGGCTTCGCGCCCGTCGCCGCCCGATACAGCAGAGGGTTGATCGCGCCGATCGGGTGACCGTCGTGCTCGGTCAGATACTGATTCATCAGCACCGTCAGCGCAGCCCAGATCGGCGCCGACTGCGACGTGCCCCCGCCCATGTATCCGTCGCCGTCCATGAAGAACGCGGCACCGGTCGAGCTGTCGGCCACCGCGGAGATGTCCGGAGTCAGCCGCTTCGACGCGGGGTCGGGGACACCCTGGTGATTGAAGGTGAGATCGGGCGCCAGGGGCACGTCGCGCTGCCAGTCGGGCCGCGGGTACAGGTTCGACACACCGCCGCCCGTCCCGATCCCCGTCGGGTATTCGGCCCAGCCCACTTCGTTGGCCCAGGCGCCGCTGTCGTCGGTCGACAACGTCGTTCCGCCTACCGACGTCACCTCCGGGATCGACGACAGGGAGTTCAGCCCGATGTCACCCTCGAGCGGCGGGGCGAACCACTCGGACATGCCCGGTTGCGGTTGGCCGGGAGCCTTGCACTCGTAGCCGCCGCTGTCTCCGGCGGAGATGAAGACCGACGTGCCGTGTGACTCCGCTTTCTGGACGGCGCCCTGAAGGGGTGCCAAGACGGCGGCGTTGAAGATCATGTCGCAGCCCCAGCCCAACGAGAGACTCCACACGGCGCCCGGGTACTTGCTGTCGGCCGCCTCCATGGCTTTGGCCCAGTCCCGGTTTCCCAGCGGGTTCGGCAGGTAGATGATCACCTTCTGTGCCGCCGGGGCTATCCCGTGTGCGATCTGCAGATCCATCGGCGTCTCGCCGTCGGCCTCGTCGGGTTCCTTGCCCATGATCTTCGGCTTCAGCGGCGGGAGCTTGAATTGCTTGGCGTAGAGGTCGTAATCCTTCTGCAGGCCCTTGCCGAATTCGAAGAAGACAATGGTTTGGCCTTTGCCGTCGACCTTCAGCGGCGTCGCGTTGTAGGTCTTCTTCAAGGTGGTCGGCGTCAGGCCCTTCTCCGGCACGTCGCGCGGAAATGGCAGCGGCCTCAGCGTGCGCAGCGGCGCGGAACTGAGTATCCGGCCGACCTCGGTGACTTCACCGCGCACCGGCGGCGGAACCTGCGGATCCTGCGGCGCCGCGTAGAACACGTGGCCGTCGGTGCCGCGGTAGTCGTGAACCGTGACCCCGAACGCGCTGCCGACATCGGCGGGTGAGCCCGTGATGTAAGCCCAGCGATCTCCGGGACGCCAGTCCACTGAGAGGTGATTGCTCGCCGCCCACTGAAGAAGCGCGTCGGGGCGGCTCGGACCGTCGAGTGACACTGTGAGTTCGACGGAATGGCCCTGCGCCGGGCCCAGATCGGTCGAGCCGTCGAGCATCCGGACGAAGGGGCTGCCGCTCGGGGTGTGGGGAGCGGCCTGAGCGTTGTGCGTGGGCGCCTCGTCGGCGCGCCCACACGATGCGAGCAGCAGGGTCGCCGCGGCAACGACGACCGCCAACCGGCGCGCGTTGCTGTGAGTGCTCACCCTGGCGGCCTCCTCTGAATGCCTGCGAGTGTCAGGCACGACGCAGGGGGATGTCGCCGATGATGCGGCCGATTTCGGAAACTTCGTCGTGAAGCGGTGCCGGCATGGCGGGCTCCTGCCGCGATGCGTAGAACACTGTGTCGTCGGCGCCGCGGT
>JAVHWG010000565.1:0-2943 GCA_032159965.1 Mycobacterium sp. | reverse complement strand
TAACATTTAGAAAAGAAACGACGCGACACGAAACCATGTGCTAGGTATCCCAGTGACGCCTGGATCGATGTCGCCACGCCAGCTGCGGTCAATAGACCACGTCGTGGGCAGAGGTGAGGCTGTCATGCCGCCAAACGTGCCTGCGTCATAGCTGTCGTCGGACTGCGCTCGCGATCGTGCGGGCGCCGAAGCGCATAGTCCTCAATTGCCCGCTGAGATCCGCTCGGTAACCGTTGAAGAACAAGCCTGGGGCCGACGGATGCTGCTGACCGCCGCTCACCGCGGGCAATCCGTTCTCGTCGAGCACGCCGAGATGACCCACCAGCCCGTCCAGTCCCCGGCGATAGCCGGTTGCAGCAATCACTGCGTCCGGTCGGATGCGGGCGCCGTCGGCGAGCACCACATCGTCCCCATCGAAGGCGGCAACCGCGGCGACAATCTCGATGCGACCGGCTATCAGCTCGGCGACGAATCCATCGTCGTAGGCTGGCGCCTGCTGTCGGCACGCGAGGGTGGTGGCCACGCCCTGGGGCGAACGTGCCAGCCCGTAGCGGTCGAGCTTCCCGAACATGGCCCGCTGGGTGAGCCAGCTGACCTGATCGGCTACCCGCAGTGGGATATAGTTCAACGCCTCAGACTTCGCTTCGGTTGAAAGTCTTGTCAGGCACCGAATCACGGCGTCACGGTGCCTGAAGTCCCGATCGCCAATGTTCGGCTCGTGTAGGAGCTGCCGCCTCTGGGTTGGCCGCCGAAAGTCATTGTCAAAGATGGCGTGACGGATGTCGCACTCGAACCTCCCGTCGCTATTTCCTAGAGATCGTCAACAGGGCTCTCGCGACAGCGGTCGGTCAAATGTCATCCTTCCCGGCAGCACGGAGAACAGGCCGAAAGATGCGGAGGGCCTCAGCGGTCCCGGCTTGCGGAGAACCAAGCGAGGGGCCGAGTAGGAGCGGCGACCGGCCCGATCACCGCACGTCACGATTGGGCTTATGCCACGTGCCAATCGTTTATCGGAACTCCTTGCTGGGCATCCGCCCCGGCTAGGCGATGGGGACGGGGTGTACTCCACCCGGTGTTAAGAAGCTAGCGCCCGGCCCGGTCCCCATCGCCGCCACGTGAAATTTATCCCAGTCGCACGGATCTGCGGGACCTGGTTTGCAGCCGCGAAGCCCGGGTACTTCCGTTAGGTCCTGCGACCCTCAGCCCACCGGATCGTGGTCCCCCCACTAATTCCGCCGGGAGGCGTCGTGTTCACACATAACAAAGATCTGCAATTCGAGGTACGGGTGACCGAGCCCGATCCTCGTTTCGCCACCGTCCTCATGGAGCAATTCGGTGGTGCCAACGGCGAACTCACTGCAGCTCTGCAGTACTTCACTCAGGCGTTCGTGCTGCGTGAGAAGAACCCGAAGATGTACGACCTGTTCATGGATATCGCCACCGAGGAACTCAGCCACCTCGAGATGGTCGGGTCGATGATCACCATGCTGCTCGACGGTCTCAATGACGACCTCAAGATCGCCAATCAGCGCTGCGATTGGATGCCCGCGGTGGCCAGCAGGGACGGTCGCGAACAAGCGATCCATCAGGTCGCGGTCAGCCCGCTGTTCCTCGTGCTCAGCGGCGGCGGCCCCGACGTCAAGGATTCCGCCGGAAACAACTGGACCGGCGCATTCATCGACGCCAACGGCGACCCGACGGTCGACCTGCGCAGCAATCTCGCCGCGGAGTCACGGGCCAAAGTGGTCTACGAATACCTCAAGCAGCTCACCGACGATCCAGGTGTCCAGGACACGTTGACGTTCCTGATGACTCGCGAGGTCGCGCACTACCAGCAGTTCACCGCAGCGCTCAACGAGCTTCCGGTCAACTTCCCGCCCGGTCAGCTACCCGGTGACCCGCGGTTCCAGAACCTGGCGTTCAACATGAGCAACGGCAACGGCCAGTCGGTTCGCGGTCCGTGGAACGAGGGCCAGGGTCCGTGGCCTGAAGGCGTCGAATGGGACTACATCGAGAAGCCTGAGGAGCAGTGGCTTGGCACCTCGTTGCGCAGTAACACCGGCGCGGAAGCCAATCCCGACGGCGAGCCTGCGGTCGAAGCTGACAAGCCGTTCACCCACGAGCAGCACACCGCAACCAGCTGACGTGATGTGACCGAAAGGGATTGAAATATGGATGCATTGACGTTTCTTCGTCAGGATCACAAGAGTGTGTTGGGCATGCTCGAGGTGCTCGACGGGGCGCCCGTTGGCACCGGTGCGGCAAGTAGCGGTTTGGCCACGATGGTGACCAACCTCGTCATCGCCGAATCTCAGCACGAAGCGATCGAGGAACAGATCTTCTGGCCGGCGGTACGCAGTGCCCTCGAAAACGGTGATGAGTTGGCCGACAAAGCGATTGAGCAGGAGCAGGCGGGCAAGAAGCTCCTGCAGCAACTCGAGGACGGTGAGCCAGGCGAAGCCGATTATCAAGAGGCGTTGCAGCAGTTCGTGAAGGCTGGACGCGAGCACATCGCCTACGAGCAAGAGGTGGTGTGGCCGCTTTTCGAGGCCGCGGTCACCGAGGATCAGCTGATGAAGATGGGCGAAACGCTGGAAGCGGCAAAGAAAATCGCGCCGACACGTCCGCATCCGGGCACTCCGCCAAAAGCTGCGGTGCTCAACACGATGGGTGTCGCCACAGCGGCCTTCGACCATGTTCGCGACGCCGTAACGGGCCGGGCTGCAGACAACCCGCCTGATCCGCAGATCCACTGATGGGAGAAGGGCCGGCGCGCATGCGTCGGCCCTTCCTCGCAGGGTGCGAGCACAGTCAATCGCGGGTGTCGATCACCCGTTCGGCGATGTCGAGGAGTTTGGTGTTGTTTTCCTGTGAGAGCCGACGCAGCATCTCGAAGGCACGCACGTCGTCGACCTTGTATCGCTCCATGATCACGCCTTTTGC
>JAVHWG010000561.1:0-4773 GCA_032159965.1 Mycobacterium sp. | reverse complement strand
CGCCGGTGTCCTCGCGTGCACCCGACAACGCCGCGCGAGCTGTCCTGGCCGCCGCGCGCAGTGCATCGAGCTCTGAGAGCCGGTGAATGTCGGCGACGATTGCCCGGTCCTCGCCCGGAAGGGGGTCGACCGCCGAGATCTCGTCGATCGCGAATCTGAGCCGGTCGGCTTCCTGCGCCAGCTCGCGTGCCCTTTCGGTGCGTTCGGCGAGGTCCCGGCGGGCCTGCAACCAGTCGTTGCGCAGCTTGCGGTACCGGTCGACTCTCGTGTCCACCCCGGCGTATCGATCGAGCGCCGCGCGTTGTTCGTCTGGTCGCATCAGCCGCAGCTGATCGTTCTGACCGTGCAGGGTGAGCAGCTGCGTGGTGAATGCGCTGAGCGACTTCGCAGGCACACTACGTCCGCCCAGGTAGGCCCGTGATCGTCCGTCGCTGGTCACCGATCGGCTGGCGATGATGCTGCCGTCCTCGTCTCGGTCGGCGCCGCAGGACTCGAGGATCGCAGCGATTTCTGAAGCCGCTCGGCCGTCGACATCGGGTGTGCTGAAGCGACCTTCGGCTACCGCGCGGTCGGCGCCGGAGCGGACGCGAGCCGGATCAGCACGCGCTCCTCCGAGCAGATGAAGGCCCGTCACGACCATCGTCTTTCCCGTGCCGGTCTCGCCGGTCAACACCGTAAGGCCGCGATCGAACTCCGCCAATGCGGAGCTGATCGCGCCCAACGACTCGATCCGGATTTCGGAGAGCACTCAGCCGTCCGCCGTGCTCGGTCCCCGCCAGCCGGTGACGGGCAACCTGAACTTTCGGACGAGGCGGTCGGTAAACGGTGCGCTGTCCAGCCGGATCCACCGCACGGGCGTCGAGCAGCGGGTTACCTGCAGTCGGCCGCCGGCCGGCACCGGCATCTGCCGTCGTCCATCGCACACCACCACGGCGTCGTTGCCGCCGGCCTCGACTTCGACCGCGATGGACGCCTGGGGGCTTGTCACCATCGGGCGGGAGAACAGCGCATGGGCGTTGTTGGGCACCACCAGGATTGCCTCGAGTTCGGGCCACAGGATCGGGCCGCCGGCGGAGAACGTGTAGGCGGTCGACCCGGTGGGTGTGGACACCAGTACCCCGTCGCAACCGAACGCCGACACGGGCCGCCCGTCGATCTCCAGGACCACGCCCAGTACACCGAGATGGGTACCCTTCTCCAGGCTGGCCTCGTTGATCGCCCAGCCCTGGTCGACGACCTCGCCGTCAACGTGCACCGTAATGTCAAGGGTCATACGGTCTTCGACGCGATAATCGCGCGCAACGATGTGCTCGAGAACCCGATCGATGGCGTCGGTCTCGGCTTCCGCCAGGAATCCGATACGCCCCAAATTCAGCCCGAGCACTGGAATCGAAGCGTTTCGCGCGAGCTCGGCGCCCCGAAGGAAGGTGCCGTCTCCACCGAGCACGAGCACCAGCTCGCACCCTTCTGCCGCACCCGGATCGGGTTCGACGACCTCAATATCGACGCCGAGAGAACCTATCTCGGGAGGATCGGCAAACAACCGACCGGCGTCGACCGCCTCGGCGGTCAGCACGCGGAGCTTAATCCCGTTGTCGCCCAATACTTTCTGCACACGGCGGGCGGTTTCGGTGGCCTCCTCGCGGCCGGTGTGCACCACCATCAGCACGGTCCGCTGTGAGCTCACTGGGGTCCCTCGCAGACCGCGCGTGCGACAGCGCCTTCGAGTGCGTCTCCGGTCAGTGCGCCATCGGTGCGCGCGCGCAGATGCAAAAAGTACTCGACGTTTCCCGATGGTCCCGGCAGCGGGCTTGCGGTGACGTCCACCGGATGCCAACCGGCTGCGGCTGCGGCCGCGGCGACGGCAAGTACCGACCCGGCGCGCAGATGCGGGTCGCTGACCACACCGCCGGGGCCGACGCGATCTCTTCCGACCTCGAACTGCGGCTTCACCATCGGAACGATATCGGCGTCGTCCGACGCACACGACAGCAGTGCCGGAAGCACGGTCGATAGCGAGATGAACGACAGATCGGCGACGACGAGGTCGACGGGACCGCCGATGTCGTCAGTGGTCAGGTCACGCACGTTCGTGCGTTCCAGAACGGTGACTCGCGGGTCGGAACGAAGAGACCACGCTAGCTGACCGTACCCGACATCGGCGGCGACGACCTCGCGCGCGCCCCGGTCCAGAAGGACCTCCGTGAAGCCTCCCGTAGATGCGCCGGCGTCGAGGCAGCGTTTCGCCGTCACGTCGAGGTGGAATGCATCGAGCGCGCCGATCATCTTGTGCGCGCCGCGGGACACCCAGCCCCGATCACCGGTGGCGACCGTGAGCTGCGAGGTGACAGCGACAGCGGTGGCGGCCTTGGCGGCAGGCATGCCGTCGATGCGCACCCTGCCGGCAGCAATCAGCTGCGCGGCCTGCTGGCGGGAGCGCGCCAGACCGCGCCTCACCAGTTCGACGTCAACGCGAGCACGCCGGGGCACAAGTCCTCAGCCCTTCTCCACCGACTCCAGGGCGCGGACAAGCACCTCGTGCGCCTGCTCGAGGCGCGTGGCGACGGCATCGATGTCGACGGTCGCGAGATCGACGTCAGCGGATGAGAGATCCGGCAGGTCGGCCAGCAGTTCAGCGACCTCGCCGCGAATGTTGTCAGGATCGGTAGTCATGACGTCTTAACGCTATCCGATCCGAGCGCGCCGACGGCGACAGCGCGCTGCAGGGCCTCGCGCGCTGCGTCGTCGTGCGGAACCAGCGGTCTAGGTCGCGGCGTGTCCTCTTCGTGCCACATCGCGTGCGCGACCGCGCGCACGATCGACAATCCGTCCCCGTCGTCGTCGGCATCACCCTGTGCACCCGTTCCGGTGACCGCAATATCCTCGGCTCGCACTTCCACGCGCCACTGCGGCTGCGCCGCGACCCGGAGCCGCTCCGGCGGTTCGAGCAGGCCTCGCATGTCGTGCGCCATGAAGGTGGCACGATGCTGTGCCGGGGCGAATATCGCGTCGTCCGCATCGTTGACGCCGGTGAGCACCATCAAGCTCGGCAGGTTGGCCGCGTGTGCGCCCGCGATGTCGGTGTCGAGCCGGTCCCCGATCACCAGGGGTTCGCGAAATGTGCCGTCGCTCAGAGCATCTCGGAAGAGAGTCGGCTCGGGTTTACCGGCGACCTTTGGCTCGGTGTCGGTGGCGGCGCGCAACGCGGCCACCATCGAACCGTTGCCCGGCAGCAATCCCCGCTCCGACGGCAAGGTCACGTCGACGTTCGCCGCGACCCACACGGCGCCGCCGCGGATCGCCAGCGCTGCTTCGGCGAGATCCGCCCAGCACGTGTGCGGCGAATGTCCTTGTACCACTGCGGCGGGACGGTCCGACCATTGCCGGACAGGACGCAGCCCGACGGCGGCGACTTCAGCCGCGAGCGCATCAGTACCCACCACCAGTACGGCAGCACCGGGTGTTAGTTCTGCTGCCAGCACACGCGCCGCGGTCTGTGCGCTGGTGACGACGTCGTCGGGCGTGGCTGTGAAACCGAGTTCACCGAGATGATCGGCGACTTCGGTCGCGCTGCGTGAGGCGTTGTTGGTGATGAAGAAGACCCGCGCGTCGATGCTCGCGAGCGTCTCGACCGCACCGTCGGTGGGCTCGGCGCCACGGAACAGCGTGCCGTCGAGATCGACTAGCAGGCAATCGTATTGAGCGGCAAGTGTTGTCATGTCACGAGAGCTCGGCGACTCGGTCTTCGGCGTCGGTGACGCCGTCGACATCGGCCGCGGTCGCGCGCAAGAACCACTGCACCGCTTCCTCGGAGCGCCCCATCGCCAGCAAGGTCTCGGCGTAGGCGTAGCACAGCCGGGCGGCGGTGGATCCCGTGCGTTTGGGATCGATCGGCGTGCTCGACAGGGTGGCCAGCGCCTGGTCGAGCTGTCCGAGGTCGGCTCGTGCGCCGGCCAGCACGATGCGCAGCTCATCGGCATCGTCCCCGTTGAGCGCGGCGACCTCTGGACCTCGTGCGAGTTCGATCGCACGCTCGGGCCGCCCGACGCCGCGTTCGCAATCGGCGATCAGCGGCAATAGCACCGATTTGCTGCCCATTCGCCGTGCCGCACGAAACTCGGCGAGCGCTTGAGCCCAGTCGCCGCAGCGGTAGGCCGCGATCCCGACCGCCTCCCGGACAGCCGCGATCCGTCCCGACCGTGCTCGAGCGGCCCGAGCATGCGCCAACGCGGCCTCGGGATCGTCGTCGAGCAGCTCGCCCGCCGCGACCAGATGCTTGGCGACCATGTCCGCGTTCACCCGGTCCAGTGTGGTGAGTTCTCCACGGATTTCGGGTGACAGATCCTTCGCGTCGATCTCCGCAGGCAATGCCGGCTCGTCGCGCCTCTCGCTGTCGGATTCCCTGGCGCTGTGCGGCTGGCGGGGGCGTGCCCGACCCGGGCCCGACCACGATTTGGGCGCCCGGTTGTCCGCCGAGCGCGGCGGCTTGCCCCGCCCTCTATCGTCGACCACTGGAGCCTTCCTGTTTGACCCAACCGAGGATAACCGACAGCCGGTTATCCGATACTTCGCGACCGAATTGGAAATCGGCTGCATTTAATAATTCAAAAGGAAAATGCCCCCGATTTGTGGTCGGGGGCATTTTCTAATGTGTGTTCGGCGGTGTCCTACTTTTCCACCCTGGTGGGTAGTATCATCGGCGCTGGCAGGCTTAGCTTCCGGGTTCGGGATGGGTCCGGGCGTTTCCCTGTCGCTGTGTTCGCCGTAACTTTA
>JAVHWG010000546.1:0-9412 GCA_032159965.1 Mycobacterium sp. | reverse complement strand
GCCGTCGGAGCGCGCCGTGGCGCCTCAGCTGCGCAGCGCGCACACCAGCCGCCTGGTCGTTGAGCAGGCCAAGGGTTTCCTACGTGAAGCCCTCGGCGTGTCCGTCGCAGAGGCTTTCCACGTCCTTCGGACCTACTCACATACCTACGGCGTGCACCTGACCGACGTGGCCCGCCGATTGATGACGGAGCCGAGCTCCCGCCCCGGAACGCTGGCGGCAATGTCGGAACTTGCTCGCGGCTGAGCCCCGCCGCAGCCCGCACGCGTCAGTTGACGAGTGCGAGGGCGTGGGCCCGGCGCAGCTTCCCCGAGGGCGTTTTCGGGATCATTCCCGGCTGGAGGACCGCCACATTGCGGGGCCGCATGTCGACCTCGGCGAAGACCTCGTGGGCCACTTGGCGTTCGATGCGGCGCACCTCGTCGAGGTCCTGCCACGCGTTGGACTCCACGGCGACAGCGAAATTCTCCCGGCCCTTCCCCGGTTCGGTGCGCACCGCTACGGCACATCCCGGCCGCACCCCCGCGACCCGAGCGGCGGCGCGCTCGATATCAGTGGGGTAGATGTTGCGGCCAGCCATGATGATGACGTCTTTGACCCGTCCGCACACCACCACGTCGCCTGTTTCGGTGAAGTACCCCAGGTCGCCGGTGTCATACCAGCCTTGATCGTCCTGAGCAGCGAGGAAACCGGCCGTCGTGGTGTAACCCGCCGTCACCGGCTCGCCGCGCACCTGGATGACACCCACGCCACGGACCGGAAGCAAGCCGCCGTCCTCGTCAACGATCCGCGCCTCGATGCCGTCCAGCAGTTTGCCGAGGGTGGCCAGCCGCCGGGTTTTCCCCTTGGTCGCCGGGACCGCCCGATGCAGCACGGCGAGTAGGTCGGCGTCGACCTCGTCGACCTTCAGGCCCGCGCCGCACTCAGTGAACGAAACCGCCACCGTCGTCTCGGCCATCCCGTACGCGGGAAGGATCGCTTCTGGCCGCAACCCGAACGGCCTGCCCGCGTCGATCAGGTCCTCGACGTCGGCGGGCTCCACCTGCTCGGCACCCGAGAGCGCCCACCGCAGCGACGACAGGTCGAACTGGCCGGGCGTCGCTTGTCTGCGCAGCCGTTTGGCGAAGAGGTTGTAGGCGAAGTTGGGCGCTGCTGTCATCGTGCCCTTGTACTTGTCAATCAGCTTGGCCCACAACAATGTATCGCGCAGGAAGTCCATCGGCGTGACCTTGACCAACTCGACGCCGAAGTACATCGGCACTGTCAAGAAACCGGTCATCCCCATGTCGTGGAAGAGCGGCAGCCAGCACACGATCACGTCGTTGTCGGCGTCGACCTGCGCGCCGGCGAACATCGCGTCGGCGTTCGATACGAAATTGCGGTGACTGATCTGGACAGCCTTCGGCGAACCAGTCGATCCCGACGTCAACTGAAGGAGCGCGAGATCGTCCTCGTCGGTGTCGACCGGCTGGACAGGATCGCCGTTGGCCAACTCCGCGATGGTCAGTACCCGCATGCCCTGCTCGGCGAGTACCGGCGCCGCCGGCATGAACGGGTCGGAAATCACCACTGCCTCTGCGTCGATCATCTTGATCACCGCGGACGTCTCCTCGGCCCAGCGCATGAGATCGGTGCGCGGCGTGGGCTGGTGCAGCATCGTCAGGCAGGCCCCGCGCATCCATATGCCCTGGGCGGTCGGCGCGATCTCGACGGGGGCTCCGGCGAGCACCGCAACCGCATCTCCGTGCCCGATACCTGCACGGGCCAGGCCACCGGCCACGCAGCGGGCCCGCTCGTGCACCTCACGCCAGGTGTGCCGGACCGGTGTGTGCGGCTCACCCGTGATCATGCCCTTGGTGCTGCTCAGGGCGTTCGCATACATGTTCTCGGTGAATCTGCTCACGAAAGTTCCCTCGGTCTTCCGCCCCGGTTGGGGCGCGAGCATGTCAGACGGGGCGACTTTACAGATCGGACCGCAGCCGAAATGCGCAGCACGCCGACATCGACCGTTAACAGTTCGGACACGGATTCCCCTCAGTTCCGAGACGCACAACGACGAAACCGGCCTACGAAACGGGCTGAAGGCCCTTCCGGCGGGGAGTCAGATCGCCGCCGGGACGTATCCGGAAGGCTGGGTAATCAACCGCGTAGAAGGTACCGCGCAACCGGTGGTCCATTGCAACTTTTCGGAGTCACTCGCACAGGCTGCGTGCGACGATGAGGGGGTGCGCCGATCGCTGAGCCTCCTATGCGCAGCCGTGGTGATCGGGACGGGGACGACGTCTGCGCCGGTCAGCCGTGCAGAGGGCGCCCCGTGGTTCGCCCGCTCGGTCGGCACCGCCAATCAGGTGATTTCCGTTGTGGGCGTTGGCGGGTCGTCGGCGAAGATGGATGTCTGGCAGAACAACGCCGCCGGGTGGCAGCCTCTCGAGGCCGGCATCCCCGCCCATGTCGGCGTCAACGGCTTGGCTCCGGTCACACACGAGGGCGACATGGCCACCCCCATGGGTGTCTTCTCCCTCGACTTCGCGTTCGGCACGGCTGCGAACCCGGGTACCGGCCTGCAGTACCTCCAGGTGGGGCCTGACCACTGGTGGGACGGCGATTCGGCCAGCCCGACCTACAACACCATGCAGGTGTACAAGAAGGCGCAGTGCCCGTTCGACACGTCCGGCGAGAGCGGTACGGAAAACCTCGACATTCCGCAGTACAGGCATGCGGTGGTGATGGGTGTGAACAAGAACCGGGTCCCCGGCGGCGGCAGCGCGTTCTTCGTACACAGCACAGACGGCGGTCCCACCGCGGGTTGCGTCTCGATAGACGACGCCACCTTGGTGCAACTCATGCGGTGGCTGCGGCCGGGTGCGGTGATCGCGATCGCCAAGTAGACGCTCTTAGCGGCACACCGCGCACAGAATTGTTTGCCATAATTTCCCAACCTGACAATAAGTGTCCAAAATCAAAATTCAACGGGACGGTAATGGAGCCCTGGAGCCAGAGCCCGTGGCGCCGCCTCGGGTTGTCCGCACGAGCGGGATGGCTCGTCCTCGGGGGATGCGGGACCGCTCTCGCGGTCATCGCTGCGCAATATCTCGGTGGGCTAGCGGACACCTATAAGAAGCAACCGGTCGACGAGGTCGTGTTGCTGCTCTGCTTGGTGTCCGCGGCGGCCTGTACCGGGTGGGCGGCACTTTCGGCGCGGGGCCGCCAACGCGGCGGCTGGCTCGCGCTGGCCGCTGCTCTGGCCGCCTGGGTCATCGGCGAGGCCATTCGGCTGGTACCGGCGGTCGCGCAGTCCGCATACCCGACACCGGCCGATCTCGTGCTCATCGTGTTCCCCCTCGCCGCAGGCGTCGCCGCGGTGTGCCTGTCGGAACACACTGGCCAGAGCCGCTGGCGGCTGGTGCTGGACGGCGTGATCGTCGCGACGTCGTTGCTCGCGGTGTCGTGGATGTTCATGCTCGACGAGCTGCTCGCCGGTGCGGGCATTGAGCGCTGGGGCGTGTTGGCGCACGCCGCGGCGGACGTGGGTCTGGTGACAGTGGCCATTCTCATGTGGTCGCGCAGCGGGCCTGCCGGTCGGCCGAGTCTGAACGTCGTCGTCGCCGGAATCCTGACGATCTGTGCCGCCGACATCGCGCTTCTCTACCTGACCGGCCTCGGCGGATATCAGAACAGCGGGATCGTCGACCTCGCGCGGGTGGCCGGGATCGGGATGCTGGCGCTCGGCGGGTTGTCGAGCATCAACGAGCCCGGGCCCGAGACCTCGGCGATGGAGGTGCGGTCCCGGGCCCGGCTCTGGTTGCCGTACCTGCCGGTGCTCGCCGCGGGCGGCGTCGGACTCTTCAGCGCATTGCGTGCCACCGCGCACGGGGGCCCGCTGTTCGCGATGGTGGCGGTCCTTGTCGTCTCCGTATTGGCGCGCCAGTTCGTCGTGCTGGTCGAGAATCAGGGCCTGCTGTCCACCGTGGCGCGAGCGGCGTTCCACGACAGCCTCACCGGGCTGCCCAACCGGGCGCAGTTCCTCGAGCGTCTGGAGCGTGCCCTGGCACGTCGGCGCCTGGGCGGTCCGCCGGTGTCGGTGCTGTGCCTGGACCTTGACAAGTTCAAGGCCGTCAATGACGTGCTCGGCCATCCAGCAGGTGATGAACTCCTGATACGGGTGGCCGGGCGCCTGACCAACTGCGTCGGGGAGACGTGGACCGTCGCACGGCTCGGCGGTGACGAGTTCGCGATCCTGATCGAAGGGCCCCCCGGCGACGCGCAAATGACGGCGGATCGAATTCTGTTGGCGTTCAACGCCTCGATCATGATCGAGGGCGTTCCGCTGGCGATCCGCCCGAGCATCGGACTGACGTTCGCCGCGACGGAAGCCGACTGGTCTGTCGACGAGCTACTCCGGCAGGCCGACCTGGCCATGTACGCCGCCAAGCGCGAGGGCGGGGGATGCGTTCGCAGCTACGCGCCCGAGTTGCCCGTTACCCGTGAGCTGCCGCAGCGGTCCGAGTCGGCGGCCGTCGACGCGGGGGTGAGCCAACGCGCGTCCGCGGACTCCGGGCCAGCGGACGGGACTTCCGATCACGTCGGGTCGATTCCGCGAACGATCTGGATTGCACTCGGCCTGTTGATAATCGGCCTGATCGTGTTCGCCGCATCGACGGTGATTCGCGAAAACCGCGGAGCCGACCTGTTGTTCGACAACATCTTGTACCCGGGACTGACGTTGTCGGCCGCTTTGGTCGTTGCGGTCCGGGCCGTCCGTGTCACTACGGAACGCTGGGCCTGGGCATTGCTCGCAGCCGGCTTGGCGGCCTCGGCGATCGGGGACGTCGTATACGCCGGCTGGGTCCCCCCGGGCCAGTCACCGTCGATCGCGGATCCGGCGTACGTGGCGTTCTACCCGCTGATGTACGCGGGGCTGTTGCTGCTCATGCGGAACGTTCTGCGGCAGGTGCCCGTGTCGGTGCGCCTCGACACGCTGGTGTGCGGCCTGACCGCGGCGGCGGTGGGCGCGGCGCTGGCGGTCGGCCCGATCTCCTCGGCGGCTTCGAGCGCGACAGCGACGGTGCTGGTGGGACTGGTGTATCCGTGGGGAGATCTGCTGCTGGTGGCAGTCGCAGCCGGAATGCTGCCGATCATCGGCTGGCGCAGGGACTTTCGCTGGATTGTACTGCTGTGTGGCCTGACCATCAGCGCCCTGGCGGACACCGTCTACCTGTTCGAGACCTCCGCTGGCGCGTATCGCGTGGGAACGTCACTCGATGTGTGCTGGCCCGCTGCGGCGCTGCTCGTGGCGATGGCCAGCTGGCTGCCGCCGTCGGAGGCGCCGCGACGGATCAAACCCGGCCGCGGCTCCTACGCGGTGCCGGTGATCTGCACCGCCGCCGGACTGTCCGTGGCCGTTCTCGCCAACGATTCCCGGGTGGCGGTGGCCCTTGCGACGTTGGGCCTGGTCGCGATCGCCGCGAGGTTCAGCGTGACCTACCGGGACGAGAGCGTGGTAACGCAAGCCCGCGCGCACGCCATGACCGACGAATTGACCGGCCTGCCCAACCGGCGGGCGTTGGCGGTATCGCTTACCGCGGCGTCGGCCAACGGGTCATCGTCGGCGAATCGGCGGGCCAGGTGCGCGTTGCTGCTGCTGGATCTCGACGACTTCCAGGAGATCAATCACCACTTCGGCCGACACGTCGGTGATGAGCTCTTGTGCCGCATCGCAAATCGATTGTCGAGGACCGTGCGCGAGCCTGCTCAGCTGGTGCGCACCGGTGGCGACGAGTTCGCCGTTCTGTTGGAGGACGGGCAAGACCTGCCTGCTGTCCGTGCCTATGCAGGAGCCTTGCTCGAATCGCTGAATGCACCGTTTCCGCTGGATCAGATCACCGTGCAGGTGGATGCCAGCGTCGCGATCGCCATGTGCCCCGGCCACTGCGACCTCCCGACGGAGTTGTTGACGCTGGTCGAGAGCGCGATGCCCCAGGCGAAGATCGCGAAAAGCAAGATCGGGGTGTACAACTCGGCCGACGAACTGCAGCGCCACGACGGCAGCGGTCTCGCCGACGAACTAAGCGCAGCCTTGCCGACGGGTCAACTCACATGCCACTACCAACCGAAGATCAATGCGCGCGACGGCAGCGTGCACAGCGTCGAAGCTCTACTGCGGTGGCAACATCCGACGCGCGGCCTGTTGCTTCCCGGTGCGTTCCTTCCCGCCGCCGAACGCGCCGGACTCATGCGCCAGGTGACGAACTTCGTGATCGACCTGGCGCTGACGCAGATCCGCTCGTGGCGCGATCGCGGGATGGAGTTGGCCGTCGCGGTGAACGTGTCGACCAGCAACGTGATCGACCTCGATCTCGTCGACACCATCGAGCGACTGCTTGAGGTCCACGACGTTTCGCCCGCGATGCTGATGCTGGAGGTCAAGGAGAGCACGCTGGCGACGGATTCGGTCAGATCGCGCCGTACGGCGGCGGCGATGCGCAGGCTCGGCGTCCGCATCTCACTTGACGACTACGGCACCGGATGGTCGTCTTTGGCTCGCCTGCAGGATGTATCCATCGACGAGCTGAAGCTCGACCGGGTGTTCGTGGCGCGTCTTGCCGGCGACCCCCGGTCGATCGCCATCGTGCGGTCGACCGTGGCGCTGGCGCACAGCCTGGGCGCTGATCTGGTCGCGGAGGGCGTCGAGGACGAGGTGACGCTGCGCGCCCTGAAGCGGTTCGGCTGCAACATCACTCAGGGGTACGTCCACAGTCCGCCCTTGCCTGCCGACGAGCTCGAGGCTTGGCTGGCCGGTTACACGCCCCATGACGCAACTCACGCGGATGAGGCGGACGCCGTCGGCTCGTTCGAATAGGGTCCGCCGTCGGCGAACCGCTTGGTGTCGGCGACCAGAAGACCCAGGCTGCCCGTGAAGCTGACCAGCGCCAGCGTGCCCGCCGCGACGGCAAGCGTCACACTGCCCGTGCCGATACCCGCTAAGAACAGGGCGAAACCGATGACGGAGGCCATCAGGAGGATCAGCCCAGCGGTCGGAAGTGCCTCGGGGGCCGCGCCTTCGGTAAATCGAGCATCGTTCTTTGCCATGGTGCCGTTTTCATACCCCAGGTATCGAACTGTCAAACAGGTGCTGATCAGGCCTTGCCGCGCAAGACAGTCGCTTCGAGTAGGCGCTGCACTCCTCGGGATGCGCGCCGTGCGGCCGCGGTCGCCGTGCGATGCACAGCGCTCGGCTCGGCGGGCTTCCTGACGTGGACGCGGTCGCCGACGCGCAGCCGCCCGGGCGTGGAGACATCGGCATAGATGCCGAGGAAGCGGTCGGTGCGCTCCGCGAGCTGCCGTGACACCTGCCGGTCGAGCTCGACTCCGGGTTGCGGCCGGGTGGGCACGACGCAGCGGATGGTCGGGATCGTCACCTGAAGTTCAGCGGACCCGATCACCACCGTGCCGCCCACCCAATCCGCCTCGGGGAAGGCGGATTCGGGGTCTCCGACATCGAAAAGGACGTCGAGCAGGACATTGGGCCGGAAGCGCCGGACGTCGTAGCCGGCGCCATCCGCGGACAGCGACCGCAGGCTCGTCGTCGTGAGCAGGTGCACCGGCGAGAGGTCGACGAATGTGCCTGGCGGAGTGCTGAAACGTGCCAGCGTCATCAGCTGCTTCGGGGTGAACACCGACGTGTCGGGCATCGCGTCGGAGTCCGACAGGCCGAAGTCGCTGCGGAGTTGGGTGACCGAGAAGTTGGCCTTGGCCTGGCGGGCGGCGAGGCGGTGCTGGCTGGTGTCATCCACGGGGGGCAGTGCGGTCAGGCGCACGTCGCGGCCGACCAATTCGGACAGCCGACGGTGCACCTCGGCGTCGGAACTGGAGCATTCGTCGCCGTCGGGGAAGGTGACGACGACGCTCGGCACGTTTCCCGGGCCTGCGTCGTCGGCGGGCTCAGCCTCGTACCGCGCCGAGCAGCCCAGCAGTGCTGGCATGCGGCGTGCTGAGGCGGTGACGCCGTTCTCGAGATCGCGAAGGGCCCACAGGCGGTCAGCGCGCACGCCGCGGCCGTCGACGCGGACCTCGTCGATCCGGTGTCCGCCCATCGACTTCACCGGAAAGCGCCACAGCTCGGCTACCTCGATAGTCGTCATGGTCAGAAGATGTCCACGGTCTGGATGCTGACGAACATGCCGTGGCCAGTGCGGTCGTAAGTGAACCGCGTGCCGTCGCTGGCGGCGGCGATGGTCCAGCCGCCCATGTGATACGTCTGGCCATACTTCATCACAACGTCTGGCGTGCCGGGGAACTCACCGGGAATGTCGCCGATGTCCCATTTCAGCTCACCGCTGTCGTTGACGCTGACGATGTTGGCGCGGCCGCTGCTTCCGGGGCTGTACTCGACGTCGGGTCCCTGCGGAAAATGCCCGTCGGTTTCCGTTGCGTAGGTTTCACAGACCGCGGCCGGGCGCCGGTCGCGCTGCGGCTCACTCGCACTGACGAAGCACCGCATTTTGCTGCTCTCGGTCCTCAACATCGGGCCGCCGTCGGCAGCAGCCGGCGAGGCCTCCGCCACGGCCAGTGCCACAGCGATCACCCCGACGATCACTGAGACTGCCCTTCGCATTTTCATCTGCTAACCCCGGGGGTATCCACGGCGGACGACGCGGTCCAAGATGCCGAGCGTGGCACGCAACGCACCCTCCGAGATGACCGGAAAGATGTTGGCCTCCCGCCATTTCGGGTCGATGTCGGACCAGTCGTAGAAGGACGTGACGTCGGTGCCGTGATCCGTCGGCTCCAGTCGGTAGCCGTAGACGTGGCCGATCTGCGGCCGGATCTGGCCGAGGATGGTCCAGGCGATCAGGCGGTCCTTCTCGAATTCGCGGATGGTCACCGTGACGTCGTATTTGCCCAGATCGGGAAAGTCGTTCAGCGCCTCGCGATCCATGTGCACGACGAACGAGTCACCGGAAGCGGTCACCGGGTCGCCCTCGGCGTCCTGCAGCATCCCGGACGAATCGATCGCGACGTGGCCCTGCGGATCGCAGAGCACGGCGAAGATGTCGGCGGCGGGTGCAGCGATGGTGCGCAGGACCTCGATGCGATCAGTCACCAGCCGATCATGTCACGGGCCGAGAAGGCCCTGACCGTTATGGCACGTAGGTTGACTAGCCATGGAGGACGCGAGGGTGGACGCGCTGGCTCGCGGCCCGGCGAGTGCGCCACTCACATTTGCGTGGCTGCTCGTTCTATTCATCACCACGCGGATCCAGCGTGCGGCAGGGCGACGCGCCTCGCGCCGGATCCAGCGCAGCCATTCGACGAACCTGCGGCGTCTGCGTCGGGAACCGTCACGGGTTCTGGTGACCAGCCTGTTCTGGCTCGACGGACGCATGTGGTGGCCGTACGTGCCGGTGTTCGTCG
>JAVHWG010000174.1:0-6515 GCA_032159965.1 Mycobacterium sp. | reverse complement strand
ATGCAGCCGATGACGATCGGCGCGATCAGAGCAACCGCCACCGCCCAGGCCAAGTGCTGACCGCGGTACAGCCCCGGCTTGGGATGCGCCATCAAGACGAACAACGCAAGCGCGACGGTGAGCACTAGTGCCCACCCCCATTCGGACCGCCTCACCCGACGATGGGCCAGCCGCGCGCTCAATGGCAGCGCGAACAACAGTGAGGACACCAGCAGCGGCTGCACAAGAATCAGGGATCCCTCGGCCAGCGCTGCCGCCTGGAAGACGTAGCCGGCCACGGCCACCGCGGTGCCGATCCACCACAGCCGTTTGCGCACCAGCGCCTTGACCATCGTGGCGCTGACGCCCATTTCATCTGGGACGTCGACAGTTGCCCGTTGCCGGATAACGATGCCGATCGCCATGCAGACGGCCGCCAGCAACGCGAAGAGGATCACCAGTCCCTGCGTTAGCAATGCCTCACCCGTGAAAGTCGGGGCCGCGCCTGTCGACCGCGACCGTTGCCAGCCCCAAACGCTAGCTTGCCGATGGGTGAGACTTCTCGGTGAGTTCCTCTGCGATGCGGAAGAGCGGCACGTTCGAGTCCTGGGAGAGTTTCTTCAGCATGTCGAAAGCCTGGATCGCGCCGATGTTGTAGCGCTCCATCACCATGCCTTTCGCCTGCCCGATGACGTCACGACTTGCCAACGCCCGCTGGAACTGTTCATCCCGGCGAGCCGAGTTCCAGGCCAGCGCCGAATGGGTGGCGAAGATCAAGCCGATTTCTTCGGTCTCGTCGTCGAAGGCACCGGGTTCTTCGGCGTAGACGTTCAGCGCGCCCATCGAGCGGTCGGCGATGAACAGCTGAAACGCCATGATCGACCTGATCGGCGTTTCGGCAAGCGCGTCCTTGCGGTACTTCGGCCACCTGAAGTCGTTCTCCAGGTCCGCGATGTGGAACGTCTGTTTTTCCCAAGCAGAGGCCAAGCACGGACCTTCCCGGTGGCGCTGCTGAATCTCATCCAGGATCAGTGGATAAGGATGGGTGGCGGCTGGGGTGTCGATCCGCCGGCTATCCGTGGTGACCGTGACGCCCGCGTATTTGGCGCCGGGGATTTCCGCGGCTGCGTGTTCGGTGAGTTCTGCGATCACCGAGTCGGCGTCAGCCTCGGAACGGTCTGCCAAGGCGCGCACGATCTCCGCAATGCGGCGATAGGAAGTGTGTCCTTCGAGCGCGTCGGTCACCGCTCCAACTTACGCGGTCGTGGGCCTTGAGGCGGTGGATTGTCACACCGCTGACAGGTAGCGCTTCGTCACCACCCTCTGCACCAGCGAGGTCACCGGACCCGCGACCCTGCTCCACCACGTGGCGTGCCGGGAAAACGCCGTCACCTCGGCGTAAACGGCATCTTCGGATGGGTCGTAGCGGACTGCGAACAATTCCTCGCCGCGCTCCGCGTGGCCCGCCAAGGTGCCGTACGCAAACCCACGGCGGTTCTCGTCGTCAACGACGTACACCACGCGGCACGGCACCCGCACCAGCCCGAGTCCCACGACGACGACCGAGCCGACCTCTGCGACTTCCGTACTTGACGTCACCCGTGCACCGGCACCGCGCAGCATCCCGAAGCGCATCACGCGCGCGGCGGCGTCCTCGAAACGCGGGCGGCCCGTGCCGATCCGCGCCACCTCGCGCACGTGGTGATAGCCGGCGGGCAGGGGCCCGCGGGTAGCGCCGACTTCGGTGTAGGTGAACGGCTCGTCCGCAAGCCGGGAAAGGTCCGACACCTACGCCACGCCGGTCAGCGGATCGACGGTCTCCGCTGTCAACTTCGTCGGGTCCGCCGTGGGCAAGGACAGGTCCATGTTCGATACATGCAGGTCGCCGAGCGACCAGATCGTCTGATACGACGCCGCCGACGAGACCAGTTGCAGCGTCACAGTCTGACCTGGCAGCAGGGTCTGCGCGACCATCTCCAGCGGGATACTCAACTCGTGCTCCTGACCATCCAGCATCACCGGAATCGGAGTGACCTGGTTGCCCAGGACGAGCCCCGTGGTGTCGTCGACAAGCTGGGCGTAGACGTGGCGGGCCACGCCGGTGCCCGAATAGGTAAGTGTCAGCTGCGGTGCGCCGACGATGTACCTGGTCGTCGTGGCGGCCGGGATCGTCAGGTTCAGTGCGTTGGCCGCCTTCGTACCTCCGATCGGCAGCACGAAGAACAGCGGTCCCGAACCGCCGATCACCGGTACTAGCGGCAGAGTCCCACTGACGCTGGTATGCGCGACGATCGGATCGCCCTGGGCTACGGGGTAGGTGTTCGAGGCGAAGTACTGTCCGCGCTGGTCGACCCATTCGAACTTCGGACCGGTCGCGACTGTGGTGTCGCCCTTCACGTATCGATCGAGCCACTCCATCGTGCGTTGAGTGATGAGGGTGCCGTCGCGGCCATCGAGAAGGTTGTTGGCACAGATTCCGTGACCGCCGCAGAACCACAGCACCTTGGTGGGTACGCCGGCGGCCATCTCGGCCACGTTGTCGTCGGCCTCCTGCAGGCTGAACAATGTGTCGACCGTGCCCTGAATGAAAAGGGTTGGCGCCGTGATGTTCTTGAGCAGATCTCGCACGCCTCCGGGACCGCGGTCAGCCAGGAGGGCCTGGTCTTCCGGCGATACCAAGCCGGTCAAGTCGCCCAGGATTGCCGCGGGGATGATGGCGGGGTTCGGCCGCGCCAGAGTCGCCAGCAGGGCACCGGTGAGGATCGATCCCCAGCCACTCTTGAACGAATCGCTCTTGTAGAGCGAGGTATTCAGAGTGTTCCAGGCGATTGTCGGCACGATCGCGTCGACACGATGGTCGGTCGCCGCAGTCACCAGCTGGATGCCGCCACCATAGGAGACGCCGACCATGCCGATACGCGGATCGCCCGGGGCGTCGAGTCGAACCCCTGGCTGTGTGGCCAACCAACTGATGATCGCCGAGACATCGCGGGCCTCGTAGTCGGGGGAGTCGATCTCCAGCTGGCCGGTCGAGTTGTATTCACCCCGGGGATCCCACGTCACGACGTTGTAGCCGTCGTTTCGCAGCGTCGCAATGCTTATCTGGCCCAGGTTGTCGGTGATCAAACCGTCCAGCAGGCTGCCGTCGACGTTCGTGCCACCTGGCAGTGGCAGTCCCGGGCCGTTCAGGATCGTCGGCGCGTCTCGGTCCGTCTGGAGCCCGGACGCCGGCATGAAATGGACGTAGATCTGGGTGCCGTCGAAGGACGTCACTTTGTAGTCGCGAGGCAGCAGGCTGCCAGCCGGCAGTCCAAGCTGTACCGGGTAACCGAAGAGCGGATGCAGTATGTCGCTGACGATCGGAATCTGGTGAATGAGCGCCACAATCGGCGTGACCACCACCGGCCCGACGACCGGCAATTGCTGCAAACCCGCAAGCGGGGCAAACTGCTCGACCGCCACCGGCGCCAGCCCGGCTGCGGTTTCACGACGAGCGGCCGCCATCAACGTCCACATCGCCGGCGAATCCGGCGGCGCGGTGGGGGACGTTCCGGCGAAGGGGCTCACGAAGGAGCTCACCAGGTCCGAGATCGCGCCGATCGCCAGATCGGCGGACGCCGTCGGCGCCGCACTCGGCGGGGTGACGGGCGGCTTGTTCACCGGCCGCGCCACCTCGGGCGCCCGCAGTGTTGCAACCGTGACGGAAGGACCGTCCGACAGCGAATCGACCCGCGTGACGTCGGGGGAGGAGAAGGACTTCGATGTCGCCAAAGTGTCGGGACGCGTCGAGGTCTGCTGGGCCACCGCGCCCGACGTCAGCTGGGCCACCGCGTTTGCCGGGCGGAGCTTGCCGGGCGTTTTCTTCGTCAGCAGCTCCGCGGCACCGAGGTCGGGCAGCGAGTTCGTCAGCTCGGTCAGCCGGTCAGGCTTCTTGTCCTTCGCCGACGACTTGGTGGCGTCGGCTGTGGGCGACGGGGATTTGGGCGCTCCGGTGTCTTGACCGGCTACTGATGGTGCATCGCAAGACGGAGCCGTCTTCGACGACGGACTCGTCGACGATTCACCGCTCGACGGCCCTGTCGAGTCACCCCAGGCCACTGCGGTGCCCGCAATGACCGCGGTCCCGATGCCCAACGCAACCGCTAGCCCGCCGATCCGCCCGATGTACCCCGCCGCTCCCATGCCTATGTACATACTCCCGCGCCCCGCGCCCCATCACCGTCTTCGCGAAGTTGGCGCCAACTTCACCTCCCTCGCACGCCGATGAAGGAGATGTCTGCACTTTCACTCACAGCGAGGGCGGCCCTCCCGGCGTAGTTTCAGTCAGATGACCACGCAAGGTATCGCCCAGAAATCTGGCACGTTCGCACTCGGCGGCGACCTGTCTGTCAACCGCCTCGGATTCGGCGCCATGAGGTTGACCGGCGAGGGTGTGTGGGGCCCGCCGGGCGACCCCGACGAGTGCATTCGTGTGCTGCGCCGTGCGTACGAGCTCGGTGTGACCTTCATCGACACCGCCAACTCGTACGGCCCAGAAGTGTCGGAGGAACTCATCAGAGAGGCGTTCGACACCTATCCCGACGACCTCGTCATCGCCACCAAGGCCGGTCTGGTGCGGACCGGCCCGAACGAATGGGATCAGCTGGGCTACCCGTCATACCTGCGGCAGGAGTGCGAGATGAGCCTGCGCCGCCTCGGCATCGACCGCATCGACCTGTTCCAGCTGCACCGCATCGATTCGAAGTTCCCCGCCGAGGATCAGATCGGTGAACTCGCCGCGCTGCAGCGTGAGGGGAAGATCCGGCACATCGGGCTGTCGGAGGTGAACGTCGAACAACTCGAGGCCGCGCAGAAAATCACACCGATAGCGTCGGTGCAGAACATGTACAACCTGAGCTCGCGTACGGCTGAGCCGCTGCTCGAGGAGTGCGAAGCGCAGAACGTGGGTTTCATCCCGTTCTTCCCGCTGGCGGCAGGCCCGCTGGCCGCCAGCGATGGTCCGTTGCAACGCATTGCCGCCGATCATGGCGCCAGCCCGTCGCAGCTCGCGCTGGCGTGGCTGCTGAAGCGATCGCCGGTGATGTTGCCGATTCCTGGCACGTCGAAGGTCGCGCATCTCGAGGAGAACGTGGCCGCAGCCGAAATTACTCTCAGCTCAGAGGAATTCGAGGAGTTGAGTAACGCCGCGCGCTGACACAGGCACGGGCCGTCATCGGCCGGCGCGCATCCCCAGCTCGGCCCAGACTGTTTTACCTTCCGGGACAAGGGAATACCCGCAACGAGAAGCCCTTGCCCGCACGGTCGCCAGCCCATGCATCACTCCGTCGGGTCTGCGTCCAGTCCGCGCGTCGAGAAGACCGGGACGGGAATCCTCGACGGCGATCCGCAACGATCCGGTGGTGCGTGAGAGTGTCAGCCGATATGCCGACCGCGCATGCACCACAGCGTTGGTAGCCAGTTCCGACGTGATCGCCGCGGCCGCGTCGATCATGTGGGGGGCCTCCCAATCATGGAGTGTATGAATCACGAATTGGCGGGCCAGAGACACGGTGGCCATGGTCGGCACGGGAACCACGAGCCATGAGGTGTGCGCCGAGGCGACGACCTGTTCCTGTCCGTACGTCGTGGACAGACCCAGCAGCCACGACTGGGAATGCAGGTCGCGCAAGGCATCGACGTCACGCAGGGGCGACTCGGCAAAGCCGGCCGCGGGGTAGGCGCACATCAAGAAGAATTGCCGCTCTGCCGCAAGGTCGTTCCACAGCGATTCGAGCGCGAGAGCACCAGTGATGTTGCCCTCGGTCCACAGAAGCGCAACCATTTCGCCGAACGCGCGGATAGGACGGCCGGCCTGTGCCGCGGCCTCAAAGATCGGTCCGATCGTCGACTCGAGTAAATCCCGGTCGGGCGCGCCCGCCACCATGAACGCGTCGAGCGTCTCGCCCGCGTCCAGGAACACCAGTGTTTCCTCGGCGTGGGCCGGTAGATCCGGGCCGAGAAGAGTAGCGATCGCCGCGCGATGCTCACCCGTCACCGCCACGACGATGCTCTCGCCCAATTCCAGGCCGCTGGTGACGAAGCGGGCGACTTCGCTCGTCAGAGCGAGATCGTCCCCGTAGAAGTGAACGGCATGATCGTGGGGCGTGACACCGCGGATGTCGTCGATGATCAGCTGATCATCACTCACTGCGCTCCACCCCCGCCGCCGCCGCGAATTGGTCCGCTGTGACGGCTGTTAACAGAGTAGAGCGGTTGCGGACCAGAAACTAGACCTGACCAGCACCGAATTGCGGTCGATCGGTAGCGTTGGATTCGTGCACACCCGTGTGGCCGAGATGCTCGGCGTCGAGTTCCCGATCTGTGCGTTCAGCCACTGCCGCGACGTCGTGGCCGCAGTTTCCAACGCCGGTGGGCTGGGCGTTCTGGGCGCGGTCGCCCACACTCCTGAACGGCTGCACACCGAGCTCACATGGATCGAAGAGCAGACCGGCGGTCGGCCATTCGGCGTCGATCTGCTGCTTCCGCCGAAATACGTC
>JAVHWG010000541.1:0-4179 GCA_032159965.1 Mycobacterium sp. | reverse complement strand
GAGCACGGTTCGGCGAACCACCTCGACGTCTGGTCTCGGCCTGGCCCGAAGCCCGATGGCCGAGCCCCGGTTCTGTTGCAGATACACGGGGGCGCTTGGTCGTCGGGCAACAAGCGAGGCCAGGCACATCCTCTGATGAGCCACCTCGTCGAGCGGGGGTGGGTGTGCGTGTCGATCAACTACCGGCTCAGCCCACACAACACGTGGCCCGACGCAATCGTCGACGTAAAGAAGGCCATCGCTTGGGTGAAGGCCAATGTCGAGAAGTACGGAGGTGACCCCGATTTCATCGCCATTACCGGCGGCTCGGCGGGCGGGCACCTATCGGCGCTCGCCGCTTTGACACCCAACGATCCGGATTTTCAGCCCGGATTCGAGGACGCCGACACCGCGGTCCAGGCCGCGGTTCCCTTCTACGGTGTGTACGACTTCACCCGGACCGACGGCGTCCTTCACCCGATGATGGTGCCCTTTCTCGAGAGGGGCGTGATGAAGCGGCTCATCGCCGATGCGCCCGAGGTGTTCGCCGGCGCGTCGCCGATCACCCACGTGACGGCGGACGCGCCACCGATCTTCGTGCTGCACGGCAGCAACGATTCGTTCATTCCCGTCGAGCAGGCGCGGGCGTTCGCGGCAAGGCTTCGCGCCGTGAGCAGTTCGCCGGTGGTCTACGCCGAGCTTCCGATTGCCCAGCACGCGTTCGACGTCTTCGGCTCCGCGCGGGCCAAACACGCCGCGGCGGCCGCGGAACTCTTCCTCGCCGAGGTGCGGCTGCGGAGTACGGGCACCGGTCTCGACACCGATCACAAACAGTAATACATTAAGCGTTTTCAGTCGCACTCTCGAGGGAAGGCCGCAATGATCACGAAGGAGAGTTGGCGCTGATGCGACGACCACTGGATGGCGTGCGCGTCCTCGAGGTTGCGCAGTTCACCTTCGTCCCGTCGGCGGGCGCAGTCCTAGCTGACTGGGGTGCCGAGGTGATCAAGGTCGAGAACCCCGTCACCGGCGATGCCCAGCGCGGGCTCGTCAAGGTGCTCGGCCGCTCCGCGTCTGCTGAAGGCTCGTCCTTCGCGCCCATCATGGAGGCGCCCAACCGCGGCAAGCGCAGTATCGGGTTGGGTTTGGCGGTGCCGGAAGCGCGCCCAATCCTCGAGGAGCTGATCCGCCGCAGCGACGTGTTCCTCACCAACTACCTGCCCAGCGTGCGGGCCAAGTTGAGCATCGACGTCGACGACGTCCGTGCCGTGAACCCCGACATCATCTACGTGGCGGGCAGCGGGTTCGGAATGGACGGCCCGGATCGAGATGCAGGCGCGTATGACTCCACGGCGTTCTGGGCCCGCGGCGGCAGTGCGGACGGCGTCACCGCGTCCGATGCGGAACGAGTCGGCTTCATGCCTGCCGGTGCCTACGGAGACAACATCGGGGGAATGGCCATTGCGGGCGGGGTGGCGGCCGCGCTGTACGGCAGGAAGGAGACCGGCGAACCATCGGTGCTCGACGTGTCGTTGCTCGCGGTCGGCGCATGGACCACTCAGTTCAGCGTGAACATGGCGATGCTGATGGGAGCGCCGCTGCCCAAGATGGACAGCAGAACTCAGGCGCCGGGCAACCCACTTACCGGCAACTACCGCACCAGTGACCGTCGATTCATTCAGTTGGCCATGTTGCAGCCCACGCGGTACTGGCCGGAATTCTGCCGATTGATGGATTGCGGTGAATACGTCGACGATCCGCGGTTCGCATCACTGGCTTCGATGGCCGAGAATGCCGACGCGGCATACGACATCGTCGCCGATGCGATCGGCAGCCGTACCTTCGACGAATGCGTGCGGCGGCTGAAGAAGGGCACTGGCGCGTGGGCGCCGGTGCAGGACAGCTGGGACGTCGCCAACGACGAGGCACTGATCGCCAACCGCCGCATCGCCGATGTCGTCGACGCCGACGGGCACGCACAGAAGCTGGTGGCCAATCCCGTCAGGTTCGACGACGGTGAGTTGTCACTCACGCGCGCACCGCAATTCGCCGAGCACACCGACGAGATATTGCGAGAACTCGGCATCGACGACGAAAAGCTCATCGAGTTGAAGATCGCGGACGCGGTGACGTGAGCGCCACCGGAAAGCGAACGTCGGGCGGGACATAGCCGATGCAGATCCGCGAGCACGTCGACTCACCCAAACCGGCGATCATTCTGTACCCGTCGGGCACGACGATCGGCTTCGCCGAGTTGGAGGCGCGCGCAAACCGGTTGGCGCACTACTTCCGACGGCATGGGCTTCGGCCAGGTGACACAATCGCCGCGAACCTCGAAAACAACGAACACGTCCATGCGGTGATGTGGGCGGCTCGGCGCTGCGGGATGTACTACGCGCTGCTCAACACCCACCTCACCGCGCAAGAGGCCGCCTACATCGTCGACAACAGCGGAGCCAAGGCGCTGATCGGTTCGCGCGCCACACGCACTGTATGCGAACGACTTTCGGAGTACCTGCCGGATGGGATGCCGAAGCTACTGTTGATGGCGGACGACGACGTTGACGGCTGGGAGCGCTACCCGGAGTATGTGGCCGACGAGCCGACGACGCCCATCGCGGACGAACGCGAGGGTGACCTGCTGCAGTACTCGTCGGGTACCACGGGCCGTCCCAAGGGAATTCGCCGGGAGCTCAACAACGTATCTCCTGCCGACGCGCCTCCGATGCTGGCGCCGCTAATGGCTGCGGTCGGCATCACGGGTGATTCGGTGTACCTGAGTCCCGCCCCGCTCTACCACACCGCGCCGTCGTTCTGGTCGATGACGGTGCAGGCCCTCGGTGGGACGACCGTCGTGATGGAGAGATTCGGTCCCGAGCAGACGCTCGAGTGCATTCAGCGCTACGGCGTGACACACGGCCAGTTCGTCCCCGCCATGTTCGTGCGGATGGTGAAACTGCCCGACTCCGTACGCAATTCATACGACCTGTCCACTCTCCGGCGCGTGGTGCACGCTGCCGCCCCCTGTCCCGTCGAGATCAAGCGTCAAATGATCGACTGGTGGGGGCCGATCGTCGACGAGTACTACGCCGCATCGGAGGGGGTTGGCGCCTCGTTCATCACGGCCGAGGATTGGCTCGAGCACCCTGGGTCGGTGGGAAGGCCGTTGATCGGCATTCCACACATCGTCGGCGACGACGGCGTGGAACTTCCGCAAGGCGAGGCGGGCACCATCTACTACGACGGCGGGCTTGCGTTCGAATACCTCAACGACGAAGCCAAGACGGCGGAGGCCAAGGAATCGCACGGCTGGGCCACCGTCGGCGACATCGGCTACCTCGACGCGGACGGCTATCTGTTCCTGACCGACCGTCGTCACCACATGATCATTTCGGGCGGGGTGAACATCTATCCGCAGGAGGCCGAAGACCGGCTGATCACTCACCCGAAGGTGCTCGACGCCGCGGTGTTCGGCATCCCGGACGAGGACATGGGCCAGTCCGTCAGGGGCGTAGTGCAGACGATCGACCCCGACGACGCGACGGAAGCGTTCGCCGAGGAACTGCTGGGCTGGCTCCGAGAACGACTGGCCCACTACAAGTGTCCGCGCTCGATCTCGTTCGAGGCCTCGCTGCCACGCAGCGATGCGGGCAAGCTCTACAAGGGCGAGCTGGTGAAGAAGTACTCGGGCTAGCGGCCGAAGTCCCGGGAGTCGGCATCCAAGTCGCGCGGCCCACGCGGTCGACTACGGTGCTCCGGTTCAGGCTCGCCGTCGTCGGCGCGGTAGCGAACCCGCGACACCGGGTGGTGCGACCCGCTCGCTCCATTCCTTCCGGTGGACCCGCCGGTGGGACGCGCGTCGTACGCGTCGTAGTCGGATAGGCGCGGGCGCCTGCCGCCACGGTCGGATCGCTCGGATCGGTCTGGACGATCGAAATGCTCAGATCGGTCGGACGGGTCGGAACGGTCGGGACGCTCAGAACGCTCTGTTCGGTCGGGACGCTCGGATCGGTCGGGACGCTCCGCACGAAGGGGACGCTCGGAGCGCTCGGGCCGCTTGGCGCGCTCGGGCCGTTCGGGCCGTTCGGGCCGTTCGGATCGCTCCGGCCGCTCGTATGGGCTGCGCCGGTCCGTGGCCGGAGGAGTCCGCCGAGACTCGGGGGGCGGCGCGGCGCGGCGACGACGCGGCGGCTCGCTCGG
>JAVHWG010000526.1:0-12280 GCA_032159965.1 Mycobacterium sp. | reverse complement strand
CAACATCGCGTTTGGGCGACCTAATTCGACCGACGAAGAAGTCGTCAGGGCAGCCGAACTGGCGAACGCGCACGACTTCATCACCCGCATGCCCGAGGGTTACGACACTCTTGTCGGTGACCGTGGCTCGACGCTCTCCGGCGGCCAGCGTCAGCGCATCGGAATTGCCAGGGCGCTCATCCGGGACAACCCGATCCTCATCCTCGACGAACCGACGGCAGCACTCGACGCGGAATCCGAGCACTTGGTGGTCGAGGCGCTCGGACGTCTGATGCAGGGCCGCACGGTAATCACGATCGCCCACCGTCTCAGCACACTTCGCAGTGCCGACAAGATCGTCGTCGTCCAAGACGGCGTCGTCTCAGAAGAGGGCAGCCACGACGATTTGTTCGAACTCGGTGGGACCTACGCCCAACTGTGCCGTCTGCAGTTCGACGCGCGTGCCGATAACAGCAGGCAGCCAACGTAGCCAGGCGATTACGGCGATCCGACCGGAGAGAACCTCCATTCTCCGGCGCCCAACAATTCCAATCGGTGTTCGTGCTGTTGCACCACAGCAGCCTGATGGCTGACGCTGACGACGATGGTGTCGGGCAACCGGCTGCGGAGCAACTCGTAGAGCGCCAACTGAAGGCCGTCATCCAACGCGGACGTGGCCTCGTCGAGGAACACTGCCTTCGGTTGTGCCAGCAGGACTCTGGCGAAGGCGATGCGCTGTTGCTCACCGGGCGAGAGGATCTTTGCCCAATCGAGCTCCTCGTCCAGCCGATCGCGAAGATGAGGAAGGAACACCAGGTCGAGAACACTGCGCAGGCGGTCGTCGTCGAAGTCTCCCGCGCCGGCGGGATAAGACACGATCGTTCGCAGGTCGCCCAAGGGGACATACGGCAGCTGCGACACAAACATCGTCTGTCCCTCACCCGGCGGTACCGACCACGAACCTGTTGCCGCCGCCCATATTTCGGCAAGGCCGCGAAGCAGGGTGGTTTTCCCCGTGCCGGATGCGCCGGTGACGACCATCGACTCGCTGCGCCCGAGCCGCAGATCTATCGGATTGATCAGCGGCTGACCCGATGGTGTGCGCACCTCGACACCGTCGAGCACGACGGATCCGTCGACACTCGCCTGTGTTGTCAGAGAGGGAAGTTCGCGCGCGCGGCGGCTGGCCTCCAGGAGCCCGTCCAACCGGATCATGACGGCGTCGTAGCTTGCCAATTGGCTGAACGCGTTGCGGAAGAACGACAATCCACTCATGATCTTGCCGAACGCCTGGGCCGACTGCCGCATGTCACCGAGATCGATCGCGTGCGCGAACAGGCGCGGCGCCTGCAACATGAGGGGCAGCGGAAAGATCGCCTCGGTGGCCGAAATGTTCCAGCCGACCAGGCCAAGGGTCCGGCGAACGTAAGCGCGGTAGTTGGAGATGACGGCCCCGAACCTGCGATTGAGTTGGTGGCGTTCCGCGCGCTCGCCGCGGTAGAACGCGACCGCCTCAGCGGCGTCGCGCAGTCGGACCAGCGCATAGCGAAAGGCCGCGTTCGTCTGCTCATTACGGAAACTGAGCCCGATGAGCGGGCGCCCGATTCGGAACGCGACGATGGTCACCACAAGGACGTAGACGATGACGATCCAGAACAGCGCGTTGGGGATCACCAGTCCGAACACACTCAGCGGGCCCGACAGGTTCCAGCAGACCAAGGCGAACGACGCCACCGAAACCACCGCCTCCACGGCACCGAAGAGCAAAATGCTCTGCGAGTAGTACGAAGGAACGTTGGGACCAGAACCGACCCCGGCGGTGAACACGTCGACGTCTTGTTGAATGCGCTGGTCAGGGTTGTCGACTGTGGTCTGGGTGAAGCGCCCGCGGTAGTACGAACGCCCAGCCAGCCAATCCCGCGATACCCGGTCCGTCAGCCATATCCGCCACGAGACGATGAACCGCTGGGTCAGGTAGGTGTCGAAGACAATCCGCGCGATATGAAGCGTGGCAAGGATGCAGAAGACGACGATCGCCACCCAGAAACCATGCATTCCCGATGTGCGCTGCGCCGTACGGTTCCCGCTGGCGCCCTCTATCGCCACTTGAAGGGCCGAGTAGACATCGTTGCCCTGGAAGCTGAGCAATACCTCCAGGCGCACCTCGACGATGACCGACACGAGCAGGATCGCTAGTGTCCCCCACACCCGCAGACTGGCCCGACCGGTGAAGTAGTCACCCGTGATCCGCCAAAAGCGTTGTCCCGGGGGGCTGAACCGGATGAACACATAGCCGAGCACACCAATACACGCGGCGCTGACCGATGACACGACCAGAACCCACAGCAGGGACGGGCCGAGTTCGCCGGCCCAGTCGACGCTGGGATGGAAAAGTTTCATCGGATCAACTCCTGTTCGAGCGGTCGCGCTCTGGCGGGCTGCCGATGAGTATCGACCGGTGTTCTGAACAATGTCGAAACATCGATCAGGACCACCCCTCGACATCATCGGTCGTCGCCAAAGCCAACGCGCGCAAGGCGCCCGCTGCTACGGTTCGGCTACCGTTTTCGCTACCAGGAGCCGCCCGCCGTGCCGCCGCTACTTCGCGAACTTCTGCGCCCCCACCAGCGCAGACTTGCCATCATCCTGTCGATGACACTGGTCCAGACTGTGATGAGCCTGGCCGTGCCTTGGCCCCTCAAGGTCGTACTGGACAGTGTGGTCGGCAATCATCCTCCGCCGTTATGGATCAGCTGGCTGTTGCCGCCGCTGGGCGGGCAGACCAAGGTTCACATCGCCGAGGCCGCGGGGATCGTCACCGTACTGATCGCGATCGTGACAGGTGCGGCGTTCTACGTAGCGAGCTACTACACCGAGACCATAAGCCAGTGCGTCGGAAACGATCTGCGGGTGCGGCTCTACCACCATTTGCAGGAGCTGTCGCTGGCGTACTACGAAACCACTCGGGTGGGAACAATACTGAGCACGCTGACAAGCGACGTACAGACAATCCAGAGCTTTGCTTCGACCTCGACGCTCAACATCTTCACCGACGTCTTGACCGTCGTCGGGATGATTGTCGTGATGTTGTTGCTGCGTTGGGATTTCGCCTTGATCGCGATCGCAATGATTCCACTGCTGGCGTTCTTCGTGTTCCGGGTGAACAAGTCCATCCGCGCCGCGGTCAAGGAGGTGCGCACGCGGCAGTCGGACCTGCTGTCCACGTTGCAGGAGGGCCTGCAATCCATTGAGGTAGTGCAGGCATTCTCTCGCGAGGCATACGAAGAGGCGCTGTTGCGCGACGCGAGCATGGGCACCGTCACGGCCTGGCTGAAGGCGCGACGGGTGTCGTCGCTGCTTTCGCCGATGGTCGGACTCGTGGTCGCCGTCGCCACCGGGCTGGTGCTGTGGCGCGGCTCGGTCCTCATCCTGGCGGGGGTGATGACCGTGGGCGCGCTGACCGTCTTCCTCAGTTACCTCGCGAGGTTCTTCCAGCCGGTCCGCAACCTGTCCGCGATGACCAACACCCTCGCCCAGGTCTCGGTCGGCTTCCAGCGCGTCATGGCGGTCTGCGACGCAGACAAGACGGTCCCGGAACGCCCAGCACCCCAAGATCCGCCGCCGTTACGCGGTGAGATCGAATTCGAACACGTGGCGTTCGGCTACAAGCCGGAAGTCCCGGTGCTGCGCGACATCACATTTGGAGTGCGCCCCGGTCAGATGATCGGCATCGTCGGCGCCACAGGCAGCGGCAAATCGACAGTCGTGCGGCTCATCCCGCGTTTTCGCGATCCGGACGCAGGCACCATCAAGATCGACGGTACGGAGATTTGCGACTACAAACTGCACGGACTCCGTTCCCAGATCGGCTTCGTGCTGCAGGACACGGTGCTGTTGCGAGGGACGGTGCGAGACAACATCGCGTTCGGCCGCCCCGACGCGACGGAGGACGAAATCATCGAGGCGGCCAAACTCGCCAACGCCGACGAGTTCATCACCCGCATACCGGACGGGTACGACAGCGTGGTTGGCGACCGCGGGCTGACACTGTCCGGCGGCCAGCGCCAACGCATCGGCATCGCCCGGGCACTGATCCGCGACAATCCGATCCTCATCCTCGACGAGCCGACCGCGGCGCTCGACGCAGAGTCAGAGGAATTGGTGGTGCAGGCGCTCGATCGGCTGACGAAGGACCGGACGGTCATCACGATCGCGCACCGTCTGAGCACGCTGCGCCATGCCGACAAGATCATCGTGATCGACGACGGCGTGGTAGCCGAGATGGGGACGCACCAGGAGTTGCTCGAACTCGACGGCCTATATGCGCGACTGCACCATTTGCAGTTCGACACGAACGCCTAACAGATGGCACCCGCCTCGCTGCGCACTCTGCGAACTGCATCTGAACACCGGGTAACCCCTGTGCGATTGCGGTTTCCGGGCTCGGAATTCTCGCTCGAAACTTATTGGCCGCAGCGTAGGCGCTGTTAATATTCGGGCCTGTCCGGTGCTACTGACTTCTCGCCAGAATAGAGGAATGACCATGCTGCAGGTACGAGACCACGGCGTAGAAGATTATGCGGAACTGCGCGACATGGACGCCACCGACGTGGGCGAACTCGCCAACGACGACCGCGCCTGTCTCGACGAGCTCGGCCAGTATCTCGTCGCCACCGACGCGTGGCACCGATTCGGTATCTGGTTGCTGCACAAGCATTTTGAGCCAGCGTCCGGCGAGGTGTTCGTCGAGCGCGTCGTCCAGGAGCCGCGCGGGACGCAAACCGTTCCCCTCCCCCGGTCGTCGTTCGGCGAGCAGGACCTGAGCCCGACCGCCGTCCGCTTCGACACGACCGTCGACTCCGGAGTGGGCGTCGTCGGCATGGAATTCGCGGAGCCGGCCGCTTTTGCGGGTGTGTCTCCGCTCAGCGACGAGGACGCCGCCGTGTTGGAGGACCTCGCGCAGCGGCTCGCGGCCCACGACAAGATCGAGCGTTTCGGCGTTCGCCTGCTGCGCGATCCGCTGGCCCTGTCCGATCAGGAAATGCTGTCGGAATCCTTCAACAGCGCCAAACGCACCCTTCAGTGCGCCGTCACCCAACGTGACGCGATGCCCACGCAGACCACGATCGAAACGAATTGGCGGTACCGCGTGGTCGAGGGCGAGGCTGCTCCCATCGTGATGGTCGAGTGCACGGCGGGCTGCCAGCCGGTCGGCGAGGGACACGACATCGCCCACGCCCACAGCGGTGAGAGCGAAGACTTCGGCAACGACTAGACCAGTGAGAAAAAGCTGCCCGCCGCTTCGGCGACGGGCAGCTTTTTTACGCAGTTTTGGCGAAGAACGGCAGCATCATCTGTCGACGCGCCGTGACAGCGTCGGTGAAGTAGGCCAGCGCGGCGGGAACGGCCGTCGCGGTGGAAATCGATCCGCCACCGGCACCGTCCAGGCCGTCGAGAATAACTTCGTGGGCGACGACCGCCAACTCGATTCCGGTGTTGTTGCATTGCGCTTCAAGGATATTCACCAAGCGCACGCATGACGCGCTGAAGCGCTGCACGCCCGTCAGGTCCAGAACGATCGGACTGCCCACCAGTGTGAAGCGCCCGCAGTAGGCGGCGAGCTGATCGAGGTTCGCAGGGGAGATGTTGCCCGTGATCGTCACGACGTTGGCGACGTGATGGCATCGGGCGTGAACTTGTGCCCCCGCCATTTCCATCGAGCGTGCCCCGTTGGAGCGCAGGGAGTCCGGCGTCGAAACGCTTGATCTTGCGTTCATCAGCGGCGTCCTTCCTTCATCGTTACGGCGGCCACCGCGAACGTGCAATGACCTCAACCTGTTCACGACGGTAGGCGGCAAACTTAATGTCGCTGACAACGCGGACTAATTCTTTGGTAAGAGACTTCGCGGCGGGAGCGGCCTCACGGATCGCAAACAGCCCGGCCGCTGGGGGTCACTGCTCTGACACGATCTAATAACCGGGTGCTGAAACGGTGGCCGATTGCTCTGCGGGCGGCGATCTGCACTGCGGTGCCCGTCCTGCTCGGCTGGGCCGCAGGAGATATCGGCGCCGGACTGATCGCCTCGATCGGCGCCTTCACGACCCGCTATGGCGGCGACCGGCCTTACGCCAACCGAGCGGTGCTCCTGTCCGTCATCGCTGTCGCACTGTCCGGCGCCGTCGCGCTCGGCGACTGGGCCGCACAGATCCCCTGGCTCGGTGTGCTGACAGTGTCGGTAGTCGCCGTTGCCGCCGTGTGGCTGTGCAACGCACTCGAGGTCGGACCGCCGGGCGCCTACATCTTCAGCGTCGCCTGCGCCGTCGGTTTGGGAGTGTCAGCGGCGCACCTGCCTTCGTGGCGGATCGGGCTGCTCGTCTTGGCGGGCGCCACATTCGCGTGGGTGGTCCAGATGGCCGGTGCCGTCGTCGATTACCGCCGGCCGGAACAGCGTGCGGTCATCGGTGCGGGCGAGGCGGTGGCCGCATACCTGAGCGCTGTGGGAACGACCGGCGAACGCACGGCGCGCCTTCGAGCGGCCACAGCTTTGCACCGCGCGTGGCGTGTGCTCGTGCAGTACCAGCCCGTCAGCCCATCCCCCCAGTCCCCGCTGGGGCGTCTGCGCGCCACCAACCATGCCGTGCACGTCGCCTTCGCCGACGCGATGGCCCACCCCGAACAGGTGACTGGCAGTGACGTCGACGCCGTTCGCCACCTCGTGTCCACGACATCGGATGAGCCGCCCACAGTCCGCGACCCTGAACGTATTCCGCTCGGCGGACCGGCCACTGCGACGGCGTTGAGACGCGCGCTGGTGCGCGGTTCGCACACACGACATGTGATGGTGCGGGTGGCGATCGCCGCACCGGTCGCTGGTCTACTGGCGGCCCTGCTCGGTTATGGGCACGCATACTGGGCGATGGCCGCGGCGGTGCTGGTGCTGCATCAAGGTGCTGACCGGGTGTGGACGCTGCGACGCGGCGCCGAACGCACCGTCGGTACGTTCCTCGGGTTGGGGCTCGCAGGAATCATCCTGATCGTCCACCCTCAGGGCCCGCTGCTGGCTCTGGTCCTCGCGGTGTTGCTGTTCGGCGTTGAAATGCTGGTGCAGCGCAACTACACCCTGGCCGCCGTCTTGATCACCGCCACCGCCCTGACGATCGCGTCCGGCGCGCACCGGGTGGACGTCGGCGACCTCCTCGTCGACCGGGGCGTCGACACCCTCATCGGTTGCGTTGTGGCACTGGTGGTGTACCTCGCCGCGGTGCGCTACCAGGAGGCGACGCGGGTTCCCGCGGCTATTGCCCGCACGCTGGATGCGGTCGCCATCACCGCGGCTTACTTGGCGCGTGCCGACGCGACGTCCCTGGACGCCAGAACCGCCCGCCGCGACCTGCAGATCGCCACCATCGCGATGATGGAGTCCCACGAGGCCGCCGGGGTGGGCAACGCAGCGCAGCGGCAATCCGCGACTCGCTTGTGGCCAGTCGTGGTCAGCGCTGAATATCTTGCGTATCAGGTAATTTCAGCCTGCTGGGAGTTGCAGCACCACCCCGGACAGAGCTACCCGGTCCGATACGCGCACTGGTCGGACCGAGCTGCTGCCCTTCGCGGACAAATCACCGGCTGAGAACTGTCGGCGCGGTAGCCGTTCCGACGCGCACACCCCATCGGCCCTAGTGTGGAGGACATGTCTGGTGTGTTGTCCGTCAACGTGGCGCGCCCGCGGCCCAACCCTGCGAAGAAGTCTGCACTGACGGGCATCGACAAGGTGCCCACCGAGGATCCGATCGGGGTGAGTGCACCAGGCCCCAAGCACGGTGGCCCCAGCGGCTTGGCGGGCGACGTAATCGGCAACCCGAAACACCACGGCGGCAACGACCAGGCCGTGTATGCCTACGCCCGTGAGGATCTCGATGACTGGCAAGGGCTGCTCGGCCGGACGCTGGACAATGGCAATTTCGGCGAGAACCTCACCACCACGGGGATCGACGTGACGGGCGCCCTCGTCGGCGAACACTGGACTGTCGGGACCGACGGACTGGTTCTCGAAGTGACCTCGCCGCGCACACCGTGCAAGACGTTCGCGGGCTTTCTCCAAATTCCCGACCTGATCAAAACGTTCACGGCAGCAGGAGTTCCCGGTGCGTACCTGCGGGTCGTCCATCCCGGTACAGTCCGCCGCGGCGACCGCATCGTGGTGTCCGACCGGCCCGGTCACGGCGTGACAGTCGGGCTGGTGTTCCGGGCCATCATGGGCGAACGCGAGCTGCTGCCCCGACTCGCGGGCATCGACGGACTGCCGGATCACCTCAAGAAGCTCGTTGGTCGTCGAAGCGCCTCACCGCAGGTCTAACCTTCTGTCGTACGCCCGGGTGCCATGGCGCAGCTCCGACGTCAGACCCGGACCCCGAGGACTCGACCCGAGTTACAAGGCCAAGATCACCGGCGCGCCGCAATAGTGGCGCGGTTCCGCCGCCGACCGCAGGGAGCAGCATAGTGACGGAATCGACTGACTCAGCGGTGAACCGGTTGCGCGCAGACTACGACGCTACGCCGTATGTGTCGGATTCATTCCCGCAGTCGGCGCCCGGCCAGCTGGCCGCAACAGCGCACTTGTTCGGATTGGCAACACCTCCGGTATCCCGAGCCCGTGTGCTCGAACTCGGCTGTGCCACAGGAGGTAATGCGATTCCCTTTGCCGCTGCGCATCCTCAGGCACACGTGGTGGGTATCGATCTGTCGCGGGTGCAGATCGAGCAGGGTCGCCGGCGGGTGCGGGCCGCGGGCCTGAATAACCTGGACCTGATCGAGGGCGATATCGCAAGCATGGATCTCGCCGCGCTGGGAAAATTCGATTTCATCATCGCCCACGGCGTGTACAGCTGGGTGCCGGAAAACGTGCAGGACGCGATCCTGTCCGCCTTCACCAAATTGCTGGCACCCGAGGGCGTGGCCTACCTCAGTTACAACGTGTATCCGGGCTGGAAATCCAAGGAGATCGTCCGCGACGCCATGCTGCTCGCCGGCCACGCGAGCCGAACCCCCGACGAAAAGGTGCTCAGCGCACGCCGCATGGTCGGTTTCCTGGAGGAGGTGGCCCCAGCCCACACGCCGATGGCGAGTGCGGTGGCCGAATTCAGGGAACGCGATGAGGGTTTCGGGGATTCCTACCTTCTGCACGACGAACTCGAAACGGTCAATTCGCCGTGCTACTTCCTCGAGCTGCTGGAACGTGCCCGGCCGTACGGCCTGGCCTATCTGGCGGAGTCGCGACCCGAGGTCATGTTCGCCAAGAATTACGGCTCCAAGGTCGCCGAGTATGTGCTCGAGCAATGCGGGGGTGTTCAGGTGCTGATAGAGCAGTATCTGGATTTCGCCGTTGATCGAGCATTTCGCGAATCGCTACTGGTACACGCCGAACGGGCCACGCAGGTCCAGTATGACCTGAACCGAAGCCGTTATCGCCAAATGCATTTCGCAGCTTTTGTGCCACCGGCGGACGGACCGACCCGTCTCGATCACTCCAATCAGGGTTATCTCACTTCGGGCGGCGCCACGCTATCCACAGACGACCCGGGCATCAAGGCGGCATTCGACGCGCTCAATGCCCGCTCCCCGTGGACGCTATCGCGAGAGGAGCTGGTGGCCGCGGTACGAGCGCGGCTTGCTTCGGCGGGCGTCGATGCAGGCCGAAACCTCGAGGATCGCGTCGATCATCTGATCGAAATCCTCATCACCACGGGACAGGTGCGATGCCGGCTCGATGCAGTCGTGGCGGAGCCGGCGTCCACACCGCTGAATGTGGGCGAACCGTTCAGGGGCACAGCGGCGTTCAGCCGGGAAGATCGCGACTTGCACACCTTCAACCTCTGGCACGAGACGGTGGCGTTGTCGCCGTTGGATGTTCACCTGTTGCCCCTGCTGGACGGCACGCGCGGTGAGGATGCCTTGGTCGAGGAACTGCTGACGATCGCCCGCGACGGCCGGATACGGATCGAGCTCGACGACAGGCGGATATCCGATGAAGCGGAACTGCGGGCTGTCCTAACCCAGTACGTGGACGCGCTGCCGCAGCGCCTGGAGGAGATGAAGCTCATGCGCCTCGACGACGTGGCAGAGGCCGTGTGATGACCCTTATACCGTAAAGGCTTTCGCCAGTTTCAGCACCCGGTTGTTGCCACTGTCTACGACGAAGACGTTGCCGTCGCCGTCTACCGCTATGCCGGTCGGATTGTTGAGATTGGTGAACGGCAATATGGATTGGGTGGTGGTCTTGGTGGTGGGGTCGGTCGTGAGCTTCACCACTCGATTGTTGCCGCTGTCGGTGACGTAGACGGCGTTGATGGTCGCCCCCACGCCGCGCGGGTTGTTCAGGCCGGTGAACCCCAGCACGACCTGAGTGTTGTCCGGCTTCAGTTGCAGCACCCGGTTGTTGCCCGTGTCAACAACATAGACGGAGCTGTTCAGGTTCCACCACACGACACCGCCCGGGTTGTTCAGGCCGGTGAAGGGCAACACCTCCGGGGCGTTCGTCCCGAAGGTCCACTTGAGCACCCGGTTGTTGCCGCTGTCGGCGACCCAGAAGTCGGGGAAGTCGTCGGAGAACACGCCGAGGGGGGCGTGCAGATCGCTGAAGGGCCCCGTCCACTCGGTACTGGAGATGGCCTGCCACGGCGGAGAGGCTGGGGAGCGTGGAGCCTCCGGCCACATCACCCGGGTGTTGTCAGCGCCGGTGACGAAGACGAGGCCCTCGCGGCCGATCGCCACAGCTTGCGGGTTGGTGACGCCGGTGAAAGGCACCACCGTCTGGGCGTAAGAGTCCGCCGCCAGTTTCACCACTCTGTTGTTGCCGCTGTCGGCGACGTAGACGGCGCCGTGCACATCCACCGCCACACCGACGGGGCGAGAAATCCCGGTGAAGGGCAGGACTACGGCTGATCCCGCAGGCACTGCGGATGACGACGAGGACCCCGAGGTCGATGTGCCAGAAGTCGTTGCAGTCGCACTGGTGGTGCCTGCCGCGCTTGGCTTGCCGGACGCGCTCGTCGTTTGGGTGGCACTGGTGCCGGAACTGTTACCTTTGCTCCCGCACGCAGCCATGGTCACAGTCACCGCGATGATCGCGACAACCGCGGTGTAACGCCGTGTACTCATTGCTGCAGACTAGAACTTTCCGTCGATAATATGTCGTCGATCATCGAAACTGTGAATTTGTATTATCGGCGACTTCGAACTCCATCGCTTCGTATGCTTCGGCCTACTCAACGAGGTCGCTACGAGGGATCCGGCATGAAGGTGTTCGTCAGCTATTCCCGCCACGACGAACGGGCGGTTTCATCACTGGTGAGCGACCTTCAACGAGCGAACGTCCAGGTCTGGCTAGACGAAGAACTGAGTGGCGGAGACGCCTGGTGGACCGAGATTCTCGCGCGGATTCGCGATTGCACGGTCTTCCTCTTCGCGCTGTCCGAGCGCTCGCTGTACTCCAAACCGTGCCGGGCCGAACTGAGCTATGCACGGGATCTCAGGTTGCCCATCCTGCCGGTGCAGATCGGCGAAGTGTCGAGCTACCGGGCCGATCCCATCTTCAGCACGCAACTGATCGACTACCGAACCTCGACGGGCGCAGCAGGATTCGCATTGATGGGAGCGCTCAACCAGCACGTGAACGACCGAGTCGAGCTGCCCGATCCCCTGCCCCCCGCGCCGCCCATACCCTACGAATACCTGCAGAGGCTTGGCGCGCAGATCCACGACTCCGCGATCCTCGCACCGGCGATGCAGGCCCAGATGCTCTTCGAGCTGCGCAACGCTTTGCACGAGGAATACGACCAAACCGCGCGTGAGGACATCCGCGGGCAGCTGGCAAAGTTGCGCCGACGTTCCGACGTGACGGTTCCGATAGCCGCCGAGATCGACACGATCCTCGCCGACAGGACCTCCGCTAGCGCCGATGCCTCGGCACCGGTAAGCGCATCTGAAACCGAATCATCACGAAAGGGGCGCGCGCAACGGAAGCACAAGTGGCCGTTGTTGGTCGGAATCGTCGCGCTTGTGGCAGTCGCCGCGATCGCCGTTTATCTTCTGCGGGTCCAGACGCGGGCATCCCAGGCGCCGGCCACGCAATCGGGGGGTATGTCAGCGCCGGCTGCACAACCCGCACCGCTGTCAGGTCCGACCGCGCAACCGTCCTCAGCCCCAGGCGGACTCAGCTTTGCCGGCCTGAACAACCCGGGTGGTGTCGCAGTCGACAGTGCAGGCAACGTATATGTCGGCGATGTCGGTAACGGTCGAGTCTTG
>JAVHWG010000480.1:0-5009 GCA_032159965.1 Mycobacterium sp. | reverse complement strand
TCGAGCGATTTCACGCACAGGTGCTCGCCGACAACCTGCCTGCGCGCGCGCTTCTGGACCGGCTCAACGCGCCGTGGATCCGGGACGAACCGGGAGTGGTCAAGGCGACGGTCGAGGTGCCCGACATCGACAAACTGCCGGTGAAGATCAAGCACCTGAAGGAGATTCAGGACATGGCACGACAAGTCATCCAGGCATTCGAGTGAAACCGGCGCTGAACAAGGACACCAAGCTGTGCATCTCCCTGGCGTCGCAGCCGAGCAACATCGGCACCCGGTTCCACAATTACCTCTACGAGGAGCTGGGTCTCGACTTCGTCTATAAGGCGTTCACCACCACAGACCTCGCTGCGGCGATCGGCGGTGTGCGGGCTCTGGGGATCCGCGGTTGCTCGGTATCGATGCCGTTCAAACAGGACGCAATGGCACTCGTCGACGAGGTCGAGGACTCGGCCCGTGCGATCGACGCGGTCAACACGATCGTCAACGACGACGGATATCTGACCGCGTCTAACACCGACTACCTCGCGATCTGCGAACTCATCCAGGATCTCGACACGTCAGCATCGGTAGCCATCCTCGGTAGCGGCGGTATGGCCCGCGCGGTCGGTGCTGCGTTCCGCGACAACGGATTTGGCGATGGCACGGTCGTGGCTCGCAATCCGCAGAGTGGTGAGGAGCTGGCCACCAGACTGGGCTACGCCTGGCGGCCCGATCTGGGGGCGATCAGCGCTTCGGTGATCGTCAACGCGACGCCGGTAGGAATGGGCGGGCGCCCGGAAAGTGATGAAGTGGCCTTCGACGTCGCAGCGATCGACGGCGCGGACGTCGTGTTGGACGTGGTGGCGATACCGGCGGAGACACCTCTGATCACCGCGGCGCGCGAAGCGGGCAAGAAGGTGATCACCGGCGCCGAGGTGATCGCGCTGCAAGCGGCCGAGCAATTTGCGCGGTACACCGGAACCAAGCCGACGCCCGCGCAGATCGAGGCTGCGTCGGCGTGGTCACGCGCGTGAGTGCTCGCTTTGGAACGCTTGCGGCCGGCCGGCTACTTGGAGCAGTCCAGCGACACGCTGACAGTCTTGCTGACGATTACCGGAACGAGATAGCTGCGACCCGGCCCGCGGCTGTTGACGCGAACAAGTCGGGTGATCGTGTTCGGATTGCGGACACCTGTGACGACGCAGTCCTGCAGCGGGCCGCTGCCGACCCGGTCGACGTTCACCTTGTAACCCTGCTGCTGCCAAAAGTCGATGGTGCCCTGCGCGGACTGCTGGTCAGCTGACGCCAACCCGGCCGGTGCCGCGATAACGCCAAGCGCCACTGCCGCAGCGGCGAGAGTCGATGCTTTGCGCATAACCCCGCCTCCTTCTCTCAATAAACTCCCAGACTACCCACTGGATACATCGCCCGACGAGCCAATTTCGTTCCCGAATCAGCAGTGACATCTGTGGTATCAACGGGCGTGCACCGTAATCGGTTCACCCTGCTGGTGCTCGTGGCCGTGGCTGCCTGTTCGGTGCCGGCGCACGGCCCGCCCGACTCTTCGTCGACGACTCGTCCTGGCCAGACGTTCGACGTCAACCCAGAGAACATCCGCCGCATGCGCGGCGCGTTTCCGCCGGGCTTCGAGATCACGGACACGCAGGGCGACGCATCGCCGGCCACGTTCTGGGGTCTGAAGCCCGGCTGGACGTCGGAGCCGCCGGAGTGTGGCGGCCTCGCGGATCCGGCAGCAGGGCCGTCGTCGCCTCGCGGGCTGTCGGGTTCGGGTAACGGCGGCATCATCTACGTGGTGGTGAAGGCTTCGGCATCGGCCGTGCGACCCGACCCAGGCGCGGTCAAGGCGTGCAGTCACTGGTCGATGGACTCCGGACGTACGACGGCGATCGTCGACGCTTTCGACCCGGCTATCGACGGTGTGTCGACCTTCGGCATGTTGACTGCGATCCGCACCGTTGTCGAAGGGGGCAACGAGACCGATCTGCGCGCGTTCACCGTGACGGCCTATCTGGGCGAATACATCGCGTTCGTCACGGTCGTCACGGATCCGGGCTCGGAGCAGTCGGCGCTGACACCCGATCTCGCGAAGACAATGTTGACCCGAACCGTGGCGGCGTTGCGCGGCTGAGCCGTCTGCGTTCGGTACATTGCGCGGATGCGGTCACCTTCGATGCTGCTCGCGCTCGCGAGCGTGGCGGGCGTTGTGCTGATCAGCGGATGCTCCGGTGGCGGTTCGTCTGCACCATCGACCTCGTCGGCGGCGCCACCCAAGGCGTCGGTCGACATCGCGAGGATCCTGTCGGTGAAGTCGACGTTTGGCCCGCCGTATCAGGTCAACACCATCGGAAAGACGGCTATTGATCCAAAGCTGTTGGCGCCCATTCAATTTCAACAAGACCTTGTCTGGGATCCAGCCGACTGCGCCAAGTACGCCTGGACGCTGCCGGCGAACTTGAAGGGGAACATCGCCACCTTGACCGCCGAGGGCGGCGGAAATCGATTGATTGCCATGGCGGTGGAAACTTCGGAGCCGGTGCGTCTGGACCCGGCTGTCGTCGAAAAGTGCAAACACGTGACGTTCAGCGGCAAGGACATGCACGGTGTGGTCGACGTCGTCGACGCACCGCACATCGACGGCGCGCAGACTCTGGGCAAGCACAGGCAACTGCAGACGGCGACAGCCTCGGGCGAGTTGTACACCTACGTCGCGTATCTCGGCGACTACCTCGTCGTCGTCACCGCCAATCCACTGCCTGTTCCCAACCAAGCGGTGCCGTCGGTGAATGTGCAACGCGCGCAGCAGTTGTTGATCGATGCAGTCGCGGCGGTCCGCGGCTAGGCCTCAACGAACTCCACGTGGCCGGAACTGGATACTGATTCGCGGCCCGCACGGCTTGGTGGTCTTGGGTATCGAGTGCTCCCAGGTCCGTTGGCACGAACCGCCCATCACGATCAGGTCGCCGTGGCCCTGCGGCAGTCTCAGCGAGGCTCCGCCGCCTCGTGGGCGCAGAGCCAGCGTGCGGGTGGCGCCGAGGCTGACGATCGCGACCATGGTGTCCTCGGAGTTGCCGCGGCCGATCTTGTCTCCGTGCCAGGCGACGCTGTCGGCGCCGTCGCGGTAGAGGCACAGGCCCGCGGTGGTGAACGGCTCGCCGAGTTCTTCGCCGTAGGTGGCGCTGAGACGATCCTTCAGCTCGTGGATGCGCGGATGCGGGCCAGCCTCGGCGGTCAGGTCATGGAAGCTGAGCAGGCGGGGCACGTCGACGACCCGGTCGTACATGGGCCGCCGCTCCGCGCGCCACGGCGTGGACGCGACCAGTTCGTCGAACAACGTGTCGCCGCCGGACAGCCAGCCTGAACAGACATCGATCCACGCACCGCCGCTGAGCAGGCGACGGTCGGCGTGCTCGAACAGCGCCGCTTGAACCGCGTGTGTCACCCGTCGAGTTTATCGCACGGGTGTTCGAATCCGCTACAACCGGACTGCGCCGGGTCCCTGTCGGGCCAGCACGTCGCCGGGATTGGTCAATGCGCAGCTCTTGAGGCTCAGGCAGCCACAGCCGATGCAGTCGGCGAGGTTGTCTCGCAGGCGGTGCAGATGCATGATCCGGTCGTCGAGATCCTGGCGCCAGCCGGCCGAGAGCTTCGCCCAGTCCTTGCTTGTCGGAATCCGGTCGGCGGGGAGCGTGGCCAGCGCGTCGCGAACCTTGGTCAGCGGGATCCCCAGGCGTTGCGACATCCGGATGAACGCCACCCGCCGAAGGGTGTCGCGGGCGTAGCGACGCTGATTTCCCGACGTTCGCCTGCTGGCGATCAGGCCCTCGCGTTCGTAGAAGTGCAGTGCCGAGACCGCAACGCCGCTGCGATGCGCAAGGTCGCCTGGCGTGAGCTCATGGTCCTCCATATCACCTAAACCATAGTTGAGGTGGGACCGCGCGATACGGTTCTTTTCGTGGCCGATTACGTCTTGGGTGCGAACTCCGAGGTCGGGACACTGCGTGCGGTCATCCTCCATCGGCCCGGCCCCGAATTACAGCGCCTGACGCCGCGCAACAACGACGCACTACTGTTCGACGGCCTGCCGTGGGTGGCCCGCGCGCAGGAGGAGCATGACGCGTTCGCCGAACTGCTCCGGTCCAGGGGCGTGGACGTCATGCTGCTCGGCGAACTGCTGACCGAGGCGCTGGCCAGCGGTGCCGCGCGGATGCACGGAATAGCGGCGGCGGTCGATGCCCGTCGGTTGGGACATCCGCTCGCGCAAGAGCTTTCGGGGTATCTGCGGGGGTTGTCGGCGCCGGCACTGGCACGGGTGCTGGTGGCGGGCATGACGTTCACCGAGCTGCCGTTGTCGGCGGCCGTGGGTGAATCGCTGGTGCGGCGAATGCATCACGGCGGTGACTTCGTGATCGATCCGCTGCCGAACCTGATGTTCACCCGGGACTCGTCGGTGTGGATCGGGCCGCGGATCGTGATCACGTCGCTGGCGATGCCCGCGCGGGTGCGGGAGACGTCGCTGACCGACATCATCTACGCGCACCACCCGCGATTCACCGGGGTGAGACGAGCGTACGAGTCGCACACGGCACCGGTCGAGGGTGGCGACGTTCTGTTGCTTTCAGCTGGGGTCATTGCCGTCGGGGTGGGGGAGCGCACCACGCCGGCCGGTGCAGAAGCGTTGGCGCGCAGTCTGTTCGACGATGGGCTAGCGCACACGGTACTGGCGGTGCCGATCGCGCAGTCGCGGGCGCAGATGCATCTGGACACTGTCTGCACGATGGTCGACGTCGACGCGGTGCTGATGTATCCCAACGTCGTCGACTCGCTGTCGGCGTTCACCATCACGCAGGCTGACGCGGGGGGCGTGAAGATCGCGGACGAGCGCTCCTTCGTCGAGGCTGCCGCCGCGGTGATGGGGATCGACCGACTGCGTGTCATCGACACAGGGCTGGATCCGGTGACGGCCGAACGCGAGCAGTGGGACGACGGCAACAACACGCTGGCGCTCGC
>JAVHWG010000374.1:0-5191 GCA_032159965.1 Mycobacterium sp. | reverse complement strand
AATGCAGCTTCGGCGCGAGCTAGTCGCGCAGCGGAGCGGTCGCGAACTCCTTGAGACCCTCGGCAGGACCGACTTTGGCGCTGAACCCCAACATCTGGCGGGCGCGGGCGGGGTCGGCGACGATGTGCCGCACATCCCCGCTGCGGTACTGGCCGGTGACCTCCGGCTCCGCGCCGCCGCTGGCCCGGGAAAGTTCGGCTGCCACGTCGCGAATCGAAATAGGTTGTCCTGAGCAGACATTGGCGGCCAGCAAGCCGGGCGACCCAACCCGGTTGACGGCCGCGACGTTGGCCGCGGCGACATCGTCGACGTGCACGAAGTCGCGCATCTGGCCGCCGTCTTCGAAAACCTTCGGCGAAGAGCCGTGCTCGAGCGCCGAGCGGAAGATCGCCGCAACGCCGGAGTACGGCGTGTCCCTGGGCATCCCCGGCCCGTAGACGTTGTGGTACCGCAGCGCGACGACGGAGCCTGCGGCGGCGTCGCTCCAGGCCAGCGCGTAATGCTCCTGCGCGGTCTTGCTGGCGGCGTACAGGCTCCGCGGCCGCAGCGGCGCATCCTCGTCGACGAGCGCCCAGACCAGCTCTTCACCACCCACCGGGCAACGGTGTTCGAAGAATCCCGCGTCGAGGTCCTCCCGGCGGCGCGGAGGCGGATCCACCGCGCCGTGAACCGGGCACTGGTAGCGGCCCTGCCCGTAGACCACCATCGACGACGCAAGCACCAGCCGCCCACAACCCGCCGCGTACATCTGCGCCAGCAGCACGGTGGTCGCGTAGTCGTTGTGGCTGCCGTAGGCGGGAGCGTCGGCGGCGTTGACGCCGGCACCGACCATCGCGGCCTGGTGGCACACGACGTCGACGCCGGCCAGCAGTGCGGCAAGCGCGTCAGCGTCGCGCACGTCGACCAGATGGCAGCCTGGCGGCGGCTGCGCGGCAGGGCCGTGCGCGGCGGGCAGCATGATGTCGAGGCCGACGACCTCGTGTCCATCGGCCTCCAAGGCGCGGGCGACACGCGCGCCGATGAAACCGGCCGCGCCGGTGAGCAGCACCCTCACGGCAGCTCGATCGGCAGCGTGACGCCCTCGTGCGGCAAGCAGTGGGTGCAGGTGCGCTCGCTGCTCACCGCACCGATCGCGTCGCGTACCACCTGCTTGAACGGTCCGAGGTTACGTTCGAACTCCGCGAACACGTCCACGGCCCGCACCCCCGAACCGACGTCGATGCCTGCATCCAGATCAGTCACGAGTGCGATTGCCGCATAACACATTTCGAGCTCACGGGCCAGCACCGCCTCGGGGTAGCCGGTCATGTTCACCAGGGTGAAACCCTGGCCCGCGAACCACCGGCTCTCGGCACGGGTGGAAAAGCGCGGACCCTGGATGACCACCATCGTGCCGCCGTCGACGACACCGGGCGCCAGTGCGGCCGCGCGCAGCGTCGGGCAGTACGGATCGGCAAAGCCGACGTGGATCCCTCCCGAGTCGAAGAAGGTGTCCTCGCGGCCGGAGGTGCGATCCACGAGCTGATCCGGCACCACCGTCGCGCCGGGCCCGAGGTCGGCGGTCAGGCTTCCGACCGCGCACGGCCCGAAGATCCGCCGCACCCCAAGGCTGCGCAGTGCCCACATGTTCGCCCGGTACGGCACGGCGTGCGGCGAGTACTCATGGCTGACACCGTGCCGGGGCAGGAAGGCGACCTCATGGTCACCGACCACACCGATGGTGATCGGCGCGCTCGGCGGCCCGAACGGCGTCTCGACCTCGACACTTCGCGCTCCCTCGTCGAAGAACGTATAGAAACCGCTGCCTCCGATCACTCCGATCACCCGTTCATTGTCAGGCATGCAACGATCTGACTCGTGGCCAGCGTGGGGCAATGGATCGAGGGCGCCCGTCCCCGCACGTTGCCGAACGCCATCGCGCCGGTCATCGCAGGGACCGGTGCGGCGGCATGGCTGCATTCGGCGGTGTGGTGGAAGGCCGTGCTCGCGCTCGTGGTCTCCGTGGCGATGATCATCGGAGTCAACTACGCCAACGACTACTCCGACGGCATTCGTGGCACCGACGACGACCGGGCCGGGCCGGTTCGTCTTGTCGGATCGCGACTCGCCGCGCCGCGGGCCGTATTGGCTGCCTCGGCGGTGAGCCTGGCTGCCGCGGCTGCCGCCGGCGTCGTCCTGGCCGTGGTCACCCAGCCGTGGCTGATCGCCGTCGGCGCAATCTGCATCATCGGCGCATGGCTGTACACCGGAGGGTCGCGGCCGTACGGCTACCGCGGTCTCGGCGAGGTCGCGGTGTTCGTCTTCTTCGGGCTCGTCGCGGTTCTGGGCACGCAGTACGTGCAGGCGATGCGGATCGACTGGGTCGGGGCGGTGCTCGCGGTGGCGACGGGCTCGCTGTCGTCGGCGGTGCTGGTCGCCAACAATCTGCGCGACATCCCCACCGACACGCGGAGCGGCAAAGTGACTCTTGCCGTCCGCCTCGGCGACGCCCGGACCAGGCTGCTGTACCAGGGCCTGCTGGTCGTCGCCGGATTGTCGACGCTGAGTCTGATCGCGGCAACGCCTTGGTGCGCAACGGCTTTCGTGGCACTGCCCCTCGCGGTAAGCGCAGCGGCGCCGGTGCGGCGGGGAGGCAGCGGACGGGAGTTGATTCCGGTGCTGCGTGACACCGGGCTCACGATGCTGGTGTGGTCCGCGTGCGTCGGGTTGGCGCTGGCCTTGGGTACGTAGTCGGCACATGGCCGGCCCGAAGGAGGGACTGTCGTGATTACTCCAGACGACGCAATCGAGGCGATCCGCGGCAGCGGTGGCGCGAGGCCCGGCTATCGGGCACTTCACGCCAAAGGCAAGCTCTACCGCGGCACGTTCATCGCAGATCGCGAAGCCGCCGGACTGACCCGCGCCAGGCACATGAACGGCTCGCCGGTACCGATCCTGGTCAGGTTCTCGAACGGGTCCGGGCGGCCAGACCCGCGCGACGGGGCACCCGGGATCCGAGGGATGGCGGTCAAGTTCACCCTGCCCGACGGGTCGACCACCGACGTCTCGATGCAGACCGCCAAGCTGTTCCCGGTCGGCACCCCGGACGGCTTCGTCGGTCTGCTGCGTGCAATGCGGGCCAACCTCGCGACGCCAGTGCGGATCGCCAAATTGCTTGCGGCGAACCCGAAGCTGCCTCGATCGCTCCTTCGAGCGGGCGCGCCGAAGGTACCCGTCAGCTACGCCACGATCGACTACCACGGTCTGCACGCATTCCGTTGGGTCGATGCCGACGGCGGATCCAGATTCGTCCGGTACCACCTCAGCCCGGCGGCCGGCGAACAGTTCCTGCGCTTGCCTTCAGCGTTGTCGAAGGACCCCGATTTCCTGACCGACGAATTGGACCGTCGCGTGGCTGATGGTCCGGTGCGGTTCTACTTTCGCGTGCAGCTCGCCGGGCCGAAGGACTCGACAGTGGACCCGTCGGCGTCCTGGAAGAACAAGACCATGGTCACTGTCGGCACGCTCGACATCACCGGAATCGATACCGAGCGCGAAAAAGACGGCGACATCGTGGTTTTCGATCCGATGCGGGTTACCGACGGCATCGAACCGTCCGACGATCCGGTTCTTCGGTTCCGCACGCATGCCTACTCGGCGTCGGTGAAGCTGCGAAGCGGCGTGGATCGAGGCGCCGAAGCGCCTCCGGGATGACGGAGCCCGTGTTACTCGGGCGGTGTCTCGCCTCGAAGGCGGGCCTGCAGCTGCTCACGGTCGTGGCGGCGACGTTCGTCGAACGCGGCGATGCCGGCGGTGGCGCGTCGGCGCAGCGGACTGAAGATCCACATCCCGAGCGGCAGCGCGATCACGATCGCGAAGGCCGCTCCGATGTAGATCGGGAAATCGCTGACGCCGGCAACGCGAAATACGCCGTATATCAGCGCGGTGAGGGCCGCGGCGAGCAGTAATCGAGCGAGCGTGTACGCACCGACATCGCGCAGCATGCTCGGGCCCGAGACGCCTGTGGGCCCCTCTGCTCTTCGCGCAAGCGGCTCATCGCCCACCAACCCAGCCTATCCGCGCGCGTATATTCGATTTAAGGAGGTGTTCACGCCGGTGGCATATCTGTTCGTCATTCTGCTGATCCTTGCCGGGCTCGTCTATGTGGGCTTGCGCATGCGCAATGTCGCGCGCAACGCCCGCTCCAAGACCCGCGTGATCGGTCCGGATGACGATCCGGAATTCCTTTGGCGGCTGGGCCGCGGGGACGACTCGACCAAGAAATAGGCAACGCGCTAGAGAAATGCGTTGCGCCGGTCGGCACCGGGAAAGCCGTCGGCCACGACTGCGGCCAGCTCGATCAGAGCCTCTCGGGTTTCCCGTTTCAATCGTTCGAGGCTGATTTCCGCCCCTTCTTCGAGATGAGGGTCGAAAGGCACCAGCCGCACCGCCCGGCAGCGCCGGCTGAAGTGGTCGACGACCTTGTTCATGTCGACTTTCCCCGACCGCGGCCGCACCGCGTTGATCACAGCGACCGAGTTACGTACCAAATCCTGGTGACCGTGGGCGTCCAACCAGTCCAGCGTCGCCGACGCGCTGCGGGCACCGTCGACGGCCCCGGAACTGATGACGATCAGCACGTCGGCCTTGGACAGCACCGCCGCCATCGCCGAGTGCATCAGTCCCGTTCCACAGTCGGTCAGCACGAGGCTGTAGAAGCGCTCCAGAATGTCGAGCGTTTTCGTATAGTCATCCGAGCTGAACGCCTCCGACACCGCAGGATCGCTCTCCGACGCCAGGACCTCGAGTCGGCTCGGGCCCTGCGACGTGTAGCTGCGCACGTCGCTGTAGCGCTCGATGCCCTCTGCGTCCCGCAACAGGTGGCGCACCGTCGCCGCGGTTTCCATCGGCACCTTCTGGCTCAGGGTGCCGCGATCGGGATTGGCGTCGACAGCGACCACCCGATCCCCGCGGATCGACGCGAACGTCGCGCCCAGCGTCGCGGTGATCGTCGTCTTGCCGACACCGCCCTTCAACGACAGCAGGGCGATCCGGTAGCAGCCCTGCATTGGTTGGTTGACCTGCCGCAGGAGGTTGTTGTGGTGGGTGACCCGCGGGCTCTCCCCGACGTTGATCAGCTTGAAGGACGCGAGATACAGCCATTTGCGCCAGCCCTCCGATGGAGGCGGCTGCACTTGGCGCAGCAGCGCAG
>JAVHWG010000353.1:0-3617 GCA_032159965.1 Mycobacterium sp. | reverse complement strand
AGCTGTGGTATCCGTTGTGGGACGCCAACATTCGCTTAGACCACAGCGTTCGCACTGTGCCGGAGGCTCTGCAGGTGGCCGGTGACGACATGTCGGCCGGGCTGGCGATGCTCGAGGCGCGGCACATCGCAGGCAACGCCGAACTGTCGGCGCAGCTCTCCGACGGTGCGCGGCGCCAGTGGCGCACCGGTATTCGATCCCGATTCGACGAGCTCGTCGAACACACGCAGGCACGATGGCAGCGCAGTGGACAGATCGCTCATCGCGCCGAACCCGACCTCAAATGCGGCCGTGGCGGTTTGCGTGACGTCCAGTTGCTCAATGCGCTGGCCGTCGCGCAGTTGGCCGACCACTTCTCGAACCGCGGCACCATCAACGTGGCGGGATCGCTGGCCGAGGCGCATTTGTCTTTGCTCAACGTCCGCACTGAAATGCACCGGATTTCCGGTCGCGGCCGAGACATGCTGCTGGCCCAGTACGCCGACGAGATCGGCGCGGCCCTGCGCATCGGCGATCGATTCGATCTGGCCCGCGTGCTCAGCGATGCCGCCCGCACGATCAGCTACTACGTCGATGCCGGGTTGCGTACCGCCGGGAACGCATTGCCCCGAAGAGGACTGGCCGCGTTGCGTCGGCCCGTGCGACGTCCACTCGACGAAGGGGTTGTCGAGTCCGGCGGCGAAGTGATCCTGGCCCGCGACGCACGTCCGGAGCGCGATCCGGGACTGATCCTGCGGGTCGCGGCCGCCGCGGCCACGTCGGGTCTGCCGTTGGCGGCCTCGACGCTCACCCGCCTCGCGGACAGCGCACCCGAATTGCGCACCCCGTGGCCGCGCCAGGCGCTGAAAGACCTTCTCGTTCTGTTGACCGCGGGACCTGCGGCCATCTCGACGATCGAGGCGCTGGACCGAACCGGGCTGTGGGGCAGGCTGTTCCCGGAGTGGGGTGCGGTCCGGGACCTTCCGCCGCGCGACATCATCCACATCTGGACCGTCGACCGGCATCTCACCGAAACCGTTTCCCAGGCGGCGGCGTTCACCACTCGGGTGGGTCGGCCCGATCTGCTGGTGCTTGGCGCGCTACTGCACGACATCGGCAAGGGCCGCGGCGGCGACCACAGCGTCATCGGCGCGGAACTGGCCACACAGGTCGGCACCCGCCTTGGCCTCTGGCCGTCGGATATCGAGACACTCTCCAGCATGGTGCGGTACCACCTGCTGCTGCCTAGCACCGCGACGCGAAAGGACCTGCAGAACCCCGACACCGTCAACGCGGTCGTCGTTGCGCTCGGTGGCGACCCGTCGTTGCTCGAGTTGTTGCACGCCCTCGCCGAAGCGGACTCACTGGCCACCGGGCCGGGGGTGTGGGGTGACTGGAAGGCCCTGCTGATCGGCGATCTGGTGCGCCGCTGCCGGATGGCCATGGCCGGTGAGGCGCTACCGCACGCGGATCCGATTGACCAGCAGTACCTTTCGCTGGCGCGCGACGGCAAGGTGCATGTCGAGCTGAAAGCCGGCGACGGTGCGCACATTTTCCGCGTGACCATGGTGGCACCCGACCGGCGAGGGTTGCTGTCCAAGGCCGCCGGCGTGCTGGCGCTGAACTCGTTGCGCGTACATTCGGCGTCCGTCAACAGCCATGAGGGGGCGGCGATCAACACCTTCGTCGTCTCACCACATTTCGGGAGTCCACCCGCAGCGGAGCTGTTGCGCCAGCAGCTGATTCAAGCGCTGGCGGGCGATCTGGACGTACTGGGCACGCTGGAACAGCGCAACAGCGAGGCCGGGCCCTACAGCCGCCCGGCGGGCGAGTTCCCGGCCGCAGTGCCGGTCAATCACGCGGCCGCGCCGCCGCGGATTCTGTGGCACGACGGCCCGGCAGCCGGACAGCTGCTGGTGGAGATCCGCTCCACGGACCGGACGGGTCTGCTGGCCGTGCTGACGCAGGTTTTCGAGAAGGCGGGCGTCGATATCGCGTGGGCGAAGGTCACGACGCTGGGCTCGTCGGTGGACGACGTGTTCTGTGTCGTCGCCTCGCCGGTCAGCAGTGTCGGGCAGTCGGCCGACGCCGAGCGCCTGCGCGCGACACTCGAACATGACCTGCTGTCGGTGCTGCCCGCGCCCAAGCGGCCCGCGGAGCACGCCAGCTGACCGACGTGCACCGATGAGCCGCTAGGCTTGCCGACGTGTTCGAAACGCTGTCCGACCGGTTGACCGGAGCCCTGCAGAACCTGCGCGGCAAGGGGCGGTTGTCCGATGCCGACATCGACACCACGACCCGCGAAATCCGTCTGGCGCTGCTCGAGGCCGATGTCTCGCTGCCCGTCGTGCGCGAGTTCGTCGCGCGCATCAAGGAGCGGTCCAAGGGCGTCGAGGTCTCCGCCGCGCTCAATCCCGCCCAGCAGGTCGTCAAAATCGTCAACGAGGAGCTCGTCGGCATTCTCGGAGGGCAGACCCGCACCCTGGCCTTCGCCAAGACACCGCCCACGGTTGTGATGCTGGCCGGGCTGCAAGGTTCGGGTAAGACGACCTTGGCCGGCAAGCTCGCGAAATGGCTTACCGGACAGGGTCACACGCCGTTGCTCGTCGCGTGCGACCTTCAGCGCCCGGGCGCAGTCAGCCAGCTCAAGATCGTCGGCCAGCGCGCCGGAGCCCAGGTGTTCGCGCCGCACCCGGGCACATCCTCCGAAGGTGCGGTCGACGCCGGCCCCGGTGATCCTGTCGCGGTGGCTGCCGCGGGCCTGGCGGAAGCGAAGGCCAGGCACTTCGATGTGGTCATCGTCGACACCGCCGGCCGTCTCGGCATCGACGAGCAGCTGATGACGCAGGCCGCAGCCAATCGCGACGCGGTCAATCCGGACGAGGTGATCTTCGTCCTTGACGCGATGGTCGGTCAGGACGCGGTCGCCACGGCTGACGCGTTCCGCGAAGGCGTCGGGTTCACCGGCGTCGTGCTGACCAAGCTGGACGGCGACGCCCGCGGTGGTGCAGCGCTGTCGGTGCGCGAGGTGACGGGCGTGCCAATCCTGTTCGCCTCGACCGGTGAGAAGCTCGAGGATTTCGACGTCTTCCACCCGGACCGGATGGCGGGGCGCATCCTCGGCATGGGTGATGTCCTGAGCCTGATCGAGCAGGCCGAGCAGGTATTCGACGCCGAGCAGGCCGAGGCCGCCGCCGCCAAGATCGGTGCCGGTGAGCTGACGTTGGAGGACTTCCTCGAACAGATGCTGGCGATCCGCAAGATGGGACCGATCGGAAATCTGCTCGGCATGCTGCCGGGGGCGGGGCAGATGAAAGAGGCGTTGGCCGCAGTCGACGACAGTCAACTCGACCGCGTGCAGGCGATCATCCGGGGCATGACCCCCGCCGAGCGGGCCGATCCGAAGATCATCAACGCCTCGCGCCGGCTGCGGATCGCCAACGGCTCCGGCGTGGCAGTGTCGGAAGTGAACCAGCTCGTCGACCGCTTCTTCGAAGCACGGAAGATGATGTCGCAGATGGCCGGCCAGATGGGAATGCCGTTTGGCCGCAAGGGATCGTCGCGCAAGGCCGTCAAGGGCAAGAACAAGCAGAAGGGCCGCAAGGGCGGCCAGCGGAAGGGCCCCACGCCGCCCAAGG
>JAVHWG010000043.1:0-16417 GCA_032159965.1 Mycobacterium sp. | reverse complement strand
GGTCGATGATGTAGATGCCGTTGCGGTCGGTGAAGATGAACCGCTTCATCTTGGGATTCCAGCGACGGGTCTGATGCCCGAAGTGGGTGCCGCTGTCAAGCAGCTGTTTCATGGTTACAACAGCCATGGTGATGTAGCCGGCTTTCGTTTGTCGGTTGCCGCCCGGCATCGGGTGACGCCAGGCCCTGGCACCTGCGGAATACCAAACCCGTCTTGACGACGGGACCTTGCGGCATTCGGTCGGCTGCAGGCGCGCGAAGTCAGCCCGCTTTCGCAGACTGCGGGTTGAAGTTTACACGTCCCCAGCAGGTGATTTATCCACAGTTGGCCGGCAGTCGGCTTGGCGACCGGTCCCCACGGGGAGTGCACTGGCTGAGTGCGATGGTTCGCCGTGCTTGCGGGCGCCTCGGTGGCCTTGCTGTTGGCAGCGCCCGCCCGTGCCGACGGGGACCGATTCCATTGGCCGCTGCGCCCGCGTCCTGCGGTTACACGCGGGTTCGACGCTCCGGCACCGAACTGGAACCGTGGCCACCGCGGGGTAGATCTCGCAGGCACCGACAACCAGCCGGTCTACGCCGCCGGCCAAGGCACGGTGGTGTTCGCAGGCCAGCTGGCAGGCAGGCCGGTGGTGTCCATCGCTCATCCAGGAGGTATGCGCACCTCGTACGAGCCGGTGCGTCCGTCGGTGCGTGTCGGTCAGCTCGTCGCGGCCGGTGCGCAGATCGGGACGCTGCTGCCTGGCCATCGCGACTGTCCGGTGTCCGCTTGCCTGCACTGGGGCGCAATGTGGGGCCCGGCTTCGGCGGCGGATTACGTCGACCCGCTCGGCCTGCTGGTGAGCACGCCGATCCGGCTCAAACCAGTGCAGGGGTGATCACTGTGCCACCGTGATGATCGCCTTCACGATGGTGACCGCCTGGTCCTTGATGTCGTAGCCGCACGCGTCGACGTCGGCGACGACGTTGGCTCTGGCCGCCATGGCATGTCCGCATTGCCAGCCATCGGGTGTCTGGTTGTTGACGGCGATGATCTCGCCGACTTTTCTGGGCATGCCCAGCCGCCATGGGTGCACTTCGCGGTCGGTGCCGGTGTACACGGTTTTCTTACCACTGCACGAATGCCATTGCACCTCCGACGCCTGCACGAATTTGGTTGCCTCGCTGGCTGTTTCGAACGCGACCACCGCCTCGTCGACCTCGTCGGTCTGGTCGGAACTCCCTCTGCCCGAGACGTCGATCTTCCTGCCGCGCGAGGTGACGTAGTCGACGCCGTCATAGCCGGGCACCGTGGTGTTGAAAAGCATGCCTGCGCATTGCGGGTCGCGATACACCTCATCGGGCTGCACAGGAACGCCGGTGTATGCGCGGTAGGTCTTCATCTTGTCGACGCCCATGATGGTGCTGATCTGACCGTCACTGAGCAGCAGGCGATCCAGCTCCGATGGCGTGAGACTGCGCGCTGAGCCGTCGGCGTCGCGATCGCCGGCAGCGAGTGGCGTCCCTGCGACGGTTCGCGAGCACCCGGTCGCGGCAAGGCACACAACGAGTACCGCCGCCACCGAACGGCCCGCACGCTGCGTCATCTGGTGTCCCTTCGCGCACTCGATTCCGCATATTCTGCCGGTCTGAGCGCGAGCGCGTCAGGCGCGCGGGTGAGCCTGGTCGTGCACGGCCCGCAGCCGGGCGACCGAGACGTGGGTGTACAGCTGGGTCGTCGCCAACGACGAGTGCCCCAACAGTTCCTGCACCACCCGCAGATCGGCCCCACCTTCGAGCAAATGCGTTGCCGCGCTGTGACGTAAGCCGTGCGGGCCGATGTCGGGCGCCCCGCCGACCGCGGCGACTGTTTGATGGACGACGGTTCGGGCCTGGCGTTGATCGATGCGGCGACCCCTCGCTCCCAGAAGCAGCGCCGCACCGGACGCCGAGGTGGCGAGGGCGGGTCTGCCGTCGGTCAGCCAGCGGGTCAGGGCAACCTGCGCCGGGGCGCCGAACGGCACAGTGCGCTGCTTGTTGCCCTTGCCGAGCACCCGTATCAACCGCCGGCCGGTGTCGACGTCGTCGATGTCCAGGCCACACAACTCGCTGACACGGATTCCGGTCGCGTACAGCATCTCGACGATGAGCAGGTCACGCAGTGCCATCGGATCACCCTCGGCGGCACCAGATTTCGCCGCCGACATGGCATCGAGCGCCTGATCCTGCCGTAGCACGGCAGGCAGGGTCCGGTGCGCCTTGGGCATCTGAAGGCGGGTGCCCGGGTCGGATTCCAACAGGCCGCGCCGCGTCGCCCATGCTGTGAAGGTCTTGGCGGCCGAGGTGCGGCGGGCCACGGTGGTGCGGGCCGCCCCGGAGCGTGCTTGTGCGGCCAGCCACGAACGCATCACCGGCAATGTGAGGTCGCTCAGTGCCGGCTGCGGCTTACCCGCGGCGACGAACTCCATCAGGGCGGAGACGTCACCCAGATATGCGCGTCGTGTGTGCGCGGAGCGGCCGCGTTCGAGCACCAAGTAGTCGGCGAACTCCTCGAGAACCGCTGCGAACGCCGCCGACCCGGACACGAAACCCAGAGTCGCAGACTCACCGCGACAATCCGGCTAAGCGCGCCGCTGCGTGCCACGTCGCGATCGGCGCTATCCCCCGGCCTCCGTTTGCGCCAGCTCCCGCTTCCACTCGCGGAACAACTCCTCGGTGCGCCCGCGGCGCCAGTATCCGGAGATCGAAGCCCACTTGGCGTCCACCCCGCGCTCCTTGCGGATGTAGGGCCGCAGGTTGTGCATGACGGCCTGCGCCTCCCCGTGGATGAACACCTGCGCCTGCCCCGGCAGCCAATTGGTAGTGGTCACGGCCTCGATCAGGGGTGCGTGATCGCCGGCGCGGTCCGCCCCCACCAGGTCGGCGCGTCCGCCGCGGTAGATCCACTTCACATCCACGTCGGCCGCGCAGCGCAGCTCGATTTCGTCGTCGGCTCCGGCGACCTCGACGAAAACCCGCGCGACGGCGTCGGCCGGTAGGGCTTCCAGCGCGCGGGCGATGGCGGGCAAGGCCGACTCGTCGCCGGCAAGCAGATGCCAGTCAGCACCCGGGTCGGGGGTGTACGCCCCGCTCGGACCCATCAGGTACGCGGGCTGACCGGGTTGCGCCTTCGCCGCCCACGGGCCGGCCACGCCGTGCTCACCGTGCACGACGAAGTCGATCGCGATCTGGCGGCTGTCGGCATCGTCCCAGCGCACGGTCAACGTGCGGATCGACGGCTGACGATCGGCAGGGAGTAACTGAAAACTCTCTGACGTGAGGGGGGCCGGCAGCGCGGCGACGTCGACATCCTCGCGTACGAACAGCACCTTGCAGTACGCGTCAGCGAACTCATTCGGCACGAACGTCTCGAAGCCTTTGCCGCCCAGAACGACTCGCACGATATGTGGCGAAATCTGTTCGGTGCGTACGACCTCGAAGCTGTGTACGGGTCGTCCTGACACAATGCCTCCCCGACAGTTGACAGTCGACCCCCGACTATACGGACAGGAGACGGCGGGTGGCCGTCCTCACAACGTGACGACGAACCCGCCGTCGATCCGGTAGTCCGATCCCGTGGTGTTGCCGGCCCGGTCGCTGGCCAGGAAGACCACCAGATCGGCAACCTGCTGGGCGGTGGTGAACCGGCCGGTGGGAGTGGAGCTCTCGATCATGGCCTTGACCTGGTCGGGTGTCTGCCCGGTGACCTCGCCGAAGCCCGTGGCAACACCACCCTCCTCGGTCCAGAGTCCCGTCAGCACCGGCCCGGGGCTGACAGAGTTGACGCGAATATTCCTGGGGCCCAATTCTTTCGACAGGGCCTTCGTGAAGTTGGTCACTGCGGCCTTGGTAGCGCAGTAGTCGTAGATCGCGGGGTCCGGGAAGTAGGCGTTCACCGATCCGACGATCACGATCGATCCGCCGCCACGCCGCTCGATCTCCGGCAGCGCGGCACGCGTGGGCCGCACCGTACCCATCACGTTGAGGTCCCAGGCAGCCTGCCACTGGTCATCAGTGATCGAACCGAATCCCCCGGTGCGCACCGTGGCCGCGCCGACGTTGTTCACCAGCACATCGATCCCGCCGCGATGGGCAGCTGCTGCAACGAGTTCCTCAGCCGTACCGGGACGTGCGAGGTCGACCGGGACGAACGACACCTGACCGCTCTCCTCCAACGCCTGCAGTCCCGATCCGCGGGTTCGTGCGCCGGCAATGACGTGGGCGCCGGCATCGACGAGGGCTGAGGTGATCGCGAGCCCGATGCCTTTGCTTGCTCCGGTGACGACCGCGGTCTTCCCGGCAAGATGCAGATCCATTCAGCTCCTTTGGGTGCTTTTCACGCCTGATGGTAGGCGTGTGGACGCCGCCCGCGGGCGACCCAGTCGCCATCGGCCCTCGTCTCGAACGGCCAGGCCCGCGATTTCCAACAGGGCTAGCTGGCCCTGCAACTGCGCGACCGGCAACCCGGACTCGATGGACAATTCATCAGCAGACCGCACGCCGCGGCCGGGCAGCGCCTCGAACACCCGCTTGGCCACCTCGCTCAGCTCATCCAGTGGCGACGACGGATGTGCCGGTTCATCAGCCAATTCGCCTACTCTGCCGACGATTTCGACGATCTCGTCTGCGCGCGTCACTAACTGGGCCCCGCCTCTGATCAATTCGTGACATCCGGCGGATGCCGACGACGTGACGGGGCCCGGCACAGCACACACCACCCGCCCCAATGCACGCGCCCACGCGGCGGTGTTGGCCGCGCCGCTGCGCAGTCCCGCTTCGACGACGACGGTTGCCCCGGCCAGCGCGGCCACCAGACGGTTGCGCACCAGGAAACGGTGCCGGGCGGGCGTCACTCCCGGCGGGTACTCGCTGACGACGAGACCGGATCGCCGGATGCGATGCAACAGGGCGGAATGCCCAGCCGGATAGGCCCTGTCGGGCCCACCCGCAAGTACCGCGACCGTGCATCCGTCCTCGGCGAGCGCCGACCGATGCGCCGCGCCGTCGATGCCGTACGCCCCGCCGGAGACGACGGTCACATTGCGTTCACTCAGTCCTGCCGATAGTTCGGCCGTGACCTGCTCGCCGTACGTCGTGGCCGCCCGGGTGCCGACGACAGCCGCCGCGCGCGAAGCGATCTCGTCCAGACGTGCGTCCCCGATGGCCCACAGCGCCAGCGGCGCGACACCTGCGGGGTGGCGGCGTAGATCGACTCCCGAGAATGACGTGAAGGGAATCACCGGCCATTCGTCGTGCAGCGGAGTGATCAACCGCCCACCCGCCCGGTCGAGTCGATCGAGATCTTCTGCAGTGCAGTCGAATTCCCGACGTACTTCGGTCCGTCGCGCGAGTTCGCCGCTAACGGCGCCAGTTCGCACCCGGTCTGCGGCGTCGTCGGGCCCCACCCTGGTCACGAGTGCGTTGAGTTCTAGGCAGGGCTGCTCGACCACCCGCGACAGGTAAGCCCACGCTCGCCTCGCATCGGTCATCGGTCGCCTCCCATCTGCCGAAATCCCATCGCGACGCACACGTCGTCGACGCCCGGCCGATCGTGACCCCCGAGATCGGCAACTGTCCACGCGACCCGCAGTGTCCGGTCCACGCCCCGGATGCTCAGCAAGCCTTTGTCCAATGCCTGGCGCAGCGGGCGCATGGTTTGGCCGTCGAGGCGGAAATGTTGTCGCAGAAGGGCACCCGATACTTCGGCATTGGTGCGCACGCCATAGGGTTTCCAACGCTCGGCCGCGACCGCACGCGCGCGGACAACCCGGTCGCGGACGACCGCGGTCGATTCGCCGGCATCCGCCGTCAGCGCGCCTTTGCGCACCCGGTACATCTGGATGCGGAGGTCGATGCGGTCGAGCAGCGGGCCGGACAGCTTGCCGAGGTACCGCCGTTTCACGGCACCCGCACAGATGCAGTCGCGGGGGTCGGCCGGCGCACAGGGGCAGGGATTCGCGGCCAGCACCAATTGAAAGCGTGCCGGGTAGACCGCCACACCGTCACGACGGGCCAGCCGAACCTCGCCCTCCTCCAAGGGAGTTCGCAAAGCCTCGAGAGCCCGCGCGCCGATCTCGGCGCATTCGTCGAGGAACAGCACACCGCGATGTGCCCGACTGGCCGCGCCCGGCCGGGCCATCCCGCTTCCGCCGCCGATCAACGCCGCGACGCTGGCGGTGTGATGTGGAGCGACCAGCGGCGGCCGCCTGATCAGCGGGGTTGCCGCCGACAGGAGACCGGCAACCGAGTGAATAGCGGTGACCTCAAGGGATTCCTCCTCACTCAGCGGGGGAAGCAAACCCGGAAGCCGGTGTGCGAGCATCGTCTTGCCGATCCCGGGCGCGCCCGTCAGCATCAGGTGGTGTCCACCTGCCGCGGCCACTTCTACCGCGTAGCGGGCCTGCGGCTGCCCGATGACGTCGGCAAGGTCGGGCCCGTCATCGCTTTCGTCGAAGTCGGCGCCCGCGGAGATCTCCAGCTGCCCAGCACCCTCGAGCCAGTGCTGCACCTGCCGTAGGGTGCGGGCTCCGCGCACGTCGATGCCATCGACCAACGCCGCCTCGGCGAGGTTCTCCATCGGTACGACGACTCGAGGCCAGCCGTCCTGTTTGGCTGCGATCACCGCGGGCAACACCCCGCGGACCGGACGGATGCGCCCGTCAAGCGCCAACTCCCCCAGCAGAACCGCCTTCTCCAGGCGATCGGAAGACACCTGCCGGTCGGCGGCCAGTACCGCGGCAGCGAGGGCGACGTCGTACACCGAACCCATCTTCGGCAAGGTGGCGGGCGAGAGGGCAAGTGTCAGACGTGACATCGGCCAGCGGTTGTCGCAGTTGATGATTGCGGCGCGAACCCGGTCTCGGGACTCCTGCAGCGCCGCATCGGGCAGGCCGACAAGATGGACGCCTGGCAGTCCCGACGTGATGTCGGCTTCGATCTCGACGATTCGTCCCTCGACACCGTGCACGGCGACCGAGAACGCTCTGCCGAGGGCCATCAGCCCACAGCCTTCAGATGCGTGAGTTCAGGAGTCCGCTGCCTGCCGAGGCGTACGCCGATCACATCGACACGGATCGTCGCCCAGCTGCGGTCCTGACCGGCAAGCCACAAGGCCGCGAGTCGACGCAACCGCCGCAACTTCTGGTCGGTGACTGCCTGCGCCAGGCCTCCGTATTGGTCAGACGTGCGGGTCTTCACCTCTACGAATACCACCGCGCGGGCCGGGACGTCGGCGGCGATCACGTCGAGTTCACCGTAACGACACCGCCAATTCCGTGCCAGCACAACGAGTCCGAGCCTCTCCAAGTGCTCTACCGCCAGTTGTTCGCCCAGCGCGCCGAGCTGGGCTCGGGTCATCGATGTCATGGCTCCACTGTGTGCGTTCCGCCCGACACGACAGGGCGCCGGATCGCGGTAGGGCGGCCCCAGGGCCCTGATCTGCGTCAATCGAGCGCGATCATCCCCAGATCACCTTTCATCCACAGCGCCTGCGCACGCCGGTGCACCGTTGCGAACAGCTGCCCGGCGTTAGTCTTCCGGTATGGGCGGGCGACCGGCTGCGGTCCGCGACGTACACAGAGTCGCGAGCGGTATGCCCCACACGACGCGCCTCGACGGCCCCAAAGGAAACGCCGTCTACCAAGTGGGCGGCAAGTCGTTCGTCTTCTTTCGCAACCCTCGCCCCGACGCGCGAGACCCGCAGACCGGCGAGATGTACCCCGACGTCGTCGTCATCTGGCTCGGTTCTGAAGACGACAAGAACGCTCTCGTTCAGGACCCGGATAGCCCCTTCTTCACGACCGGCCACTTCAACGGACATATGTCGGTACTCGTCCGCGCCTCGCAGCTGGACCGCATCGATGTCGACGAACTGGCCGAACTGATTCAGGATGCGTGGCTCTCACGCGCCTCCAAGCGACGCGGCGAACAATGGCTTGCTCAGCGCGGCCTGAAGGGTCGTTGAGAACCCATGACAGACACCGTTCCTCAGTCGGGAAGGCGCAGCTCGGGCTTCTCCACCTCTTCGATGTTGACGTCTTTGAACGTGATCACCCGCACTTGCTTGACGAATCGGGCCGGCCGGTACATGTCCCAAACCCAGGCGTCGGCGAGCCTGAGCTCGAAGTACACCTCGCCCTCGGAGTTTCGCGGAATCAGTTCGACGCTATTGGCGAGGTAGAAGCGGCGCTCGGTCTCGACCACGTAGTTGAACTGGCCGACGATGTCCTTGTATTCGCGGTAGAGCGAGAGTTCCATCTCGGTTTCGTACTTTTCGAGATCCTCGGCGCTCATCTACCTGGTTGTCCTTTTCTCACACCATCACCACGGTCGTATCTTTCCTCACCCTTGTTCAACCCGCTCCTCCGGTAGCACAAACTCGACCGCCGACCGGCGCACGTTGATGAACGAGTACCGGTGCACACTCGACGGCCCCAGTGCAGCCAGCGCGACGGCGTGAGCGTTCGTGCAGTAACCCTTGTGCTCGGCGAAGCCGTAGCCCGGATAGTCCGCGTCCAGCGCGACCATCAGCCGGTCCCTGCTGACCTTGGCCAGCACGCTCGCCGCCGCGATGCACGCCGCCGCCGCGTCGCCGCCGATCACGGGCAGCGACGGCACGGGCAACCCCGGCACGCGAAACCCGTCCGACAGCACGTAACCCGGCCGCACGGCAAGACCTGCGACGGCCCGTCGCATGCCCTCGATGTTGGCGACGTGCACGCCGCGCCGGTCGACTTCGCGTGGCGGGACGAACACCACGTGGTAAGCGAGCGCATAGCGGCAGATCAGCGGAAACAGAGCCTCCCGGGCCTTTTCGGTGAGCTTCTTCGAATCGTCGAGCTCGGCGAAACTCTTGAGGCGATTCGGGCCGAGCACACAGGCGGCGATCACCAGCGGTCCGGCACACGCGCCACGGCCGACCTCGTCGACCCCTGCGACCGGCCCCAGTCCACTGTTGTACAACGCCGATTCAAGCGTGCGCAGACCCGACGACCTGCGAATGACTGTCCTTGGCGGCCAAGACATCCGCTATTGCCCTTGCTGGATGTCCACCGACCTGACCGCACCCCACCGCGACGGCGGCCAGGCGATGAATCTGGCCTTGCCGATCACGTTCTCCACCGGCACCGTGCCCGCCATCGGATCGCCGGTGCACAGGATTCCGCGACGCGCGTCTTCAGCAGTGCTGGTGCAGTGGGCGCGGGAGTCGGCCGACTGCGTCCGATTGTCGCCCATCACCCAGAGTCTGTGCTCAGGCACCTTCACCGGGCCGAACTCGACGTTGCCGCCCGAGCCGGGACACTTGTAGACGGAGAGGTCGAGGCCCAGGGTCTTGGGATCCAGGAAGGGCTGGTCCAGCGGTTTGCCGTCGACTGTGAGCCCCGTGTTGTTGCGGCATTGCACTGTCTGGCCGCCGACCGCGATCACGCGCTTGACGAGGTCGTTTTCGTCGGGAGGGACGAAGCCGATCACCGACAGCCCGTTCTGCAACCACCTGAGCGCTGCGTTCGCCGACCGGATGGACTTGTAGCTGCCGTTCCAGTTCGGCGGCCCTTTGAAGACGATCACGTCGCCGGGCTCGGGCGAGCCGAACCGGTACACCATCTTGTCGACCATGATGCGATCGCCGACGCAGCCCGCGCAGCCGTGCAGCGTCGGCTCCATCGACTGCGACGGAATCAGGTACGGACGGGCGACGAACGTCAGCATCACGTAGTAGATGACCACCGCGATCACAACGAGGATCGTGGCTTCTTTCAGCGTCGACCGCTTGGGCTTGGATTCGTCTTCGCCGTCGGACTCGTCTCGAGATTCATCAGGCGAGTGGTCAGACTCATCGGCCTGGTCAGGATCCGCGGCCGTTGATGGGTCAGGCGGCAAATCGGCGGATTCTGTCCGGTCGGTCACGGGATCAGCGTAGTCACGCGAACCGAAGGAACGGGGTAGCGCGTCAGCGCCGTTCCTTGATCTTGGCCTTCTTGCCGCGGAGCTCGCGCAGGTAGTACAGCTTGGCCCGACGGACGTCGCCGCGGGTCACCACTTCGATGTGGTCGATGTTCGGTGAATGGACGGGGAAGGTGCGCTCCACGCCGACGCCGTAGCTTTCCTTGCGCACGGTGAAGGTTTCACGGATGCCACCACCCTGTCGGCGAAGCACCACGCCTTTGAACACCTGGATCCGTTCTTTGGATCCCTCGATGACTTTGACGTGCACGTTCACGGTGTCACCGGGCTGGAAGGCCGGGACGTCGTCGCGCAACGACCCCTTGTCGACGAAGTCGAGCGTGTTCATGGCTGGAGTACTTTCCTCGCGGTTGCGGCTCCGGGCGCAGCGCCGGTCACTCCTCGTGACCAGACGCGGCCCGAAAACCGTCGGTTTCTGTCGTCTTGATCTCTGCGCCGCGGACATTCCAAGCCTGCGCAGACAACCCCTCGATTGTGCCAGATCGCCCGCACCCACGGAAATCACGCCCAACGGGAGGGAAACAGGACACGACGCGACGGTGGTGCTATCGGCGCGAGGCACCGACAAACCAGTTAGGCTACCGAGTCAATGGGCGGCGGTGCGGTCGGCCCGAATCATCACGATCGGATCGGGGAGAATTATGCGTCGGCCGCGGTCAACGGCACGGACGGTGACGGCCGTTCTCACGTCGACTGTGCTGGTCGCCGCGTGTGTCGCACGAGCCGAGAGCAGTCCGACGGTCCGCCGCAGCCCCGCTCCCGCCGCGGTGGCGCTGGCAACTACAGCGCCCGTTTTCGACGATCCGGTTGCCCCCGAGGTGGCGTTCGACGGCCTTGATGCCCGCGTCAAGCAGGCCACCTCCGCCGCGGCGGACGCAGGGGCGGCCATTTCGGTCGACGTGATGGATAGAAACACCGGGCAGACCGTCTCCAACGGCAACAACACGGCCCTACCCATTGCCTCGGTGGCCAAGCTTTTCATCGCCGACGACCTGCTGCTGCAGGTGGCGAAGGGCCAGACACAGCTCTCCCCCTCCGACCGGCACGCGCTCGACGTCATGCTGCAGTCCTCCGACGACAGCGCCGCCCAGGTGTTCTGGGACCGCAGCGGCGGCAGCGCGATCATCTCCCGCGTCGTGGCGCGGTACGGATTGACAGGCACGACGGCTCCTTACAACGGGCACTGGGACCTCACGCTGAGCACGGCAAGCGATCTCGTCCGTTACTACGACATGCTGCTGGACGGCAGCGGCGGGCTGCCGGCCGAACAGGCCAACGCGATCGTGAGCAACCTCGCGCAGTCCACACCGACGGGCGCCGACGGCTACCCGCAGCGATTCGGCATCCCCGACGGCCTCTACGCCGAGCCGGTTGCGGTCAAGCAGGGCTGGTTCTGCTGCTGGAACGGCGGTAACCAACTCCACATGTCAACCGGCGCGATCGGCTCCGACCACCGCTTCGTCATGGTGATCGGTGCACTTCAGCCCACCAGCGACTCGGTGGCCCGCAATACCCTGACCCAGGCCGTCAAGACGATGTTCCCCGCAGGGCGGATCTGACGACTAGTCGAGTAGGTCCGGGCGGCGCTCAGCAGTTCGGCGCCGCGACATCTCGCGCCGCCAGGCGGCGATGCGCGCATGGTCGCCGGAAAGCAGCACATCAGGGACATCCAGACCCCGCCAACTAGGCGGCCGGGTGTAACTCGGACCTTCGAGTAAGCCGTCGGAATGCGAATCCTGTTGATGTGATTGGGGATTGCCGAGCACAGTCGGCAGAAGCCGAACAACCGCCTCGATCATCACCAACGCCGCCGACTCGCCACCCGGCAGCACGTAGTCACCGATCGAGATCTCTTCCACTCTCATGCGGCGCGCAGCGTCGTCGACCACCCGCTGGTCGATTCCCTCGTATCGACCGCATGCGAACACCATGTGCTCTTCGCCGCTCCAGCGCTGGGCCACTGCCTGGCTGAACGGTGTGCCTGCAGGCGTCGGAACCACGAGTAGTGTTTTCGCTGAACAGATCTCGTCGAGCGCATCCCCCCACACCGGCGCTCGCATCACCATTCCCGGGCCACCGCCGTACGGTGCGTCGTCGACCGACCGATGCACGTCGTGTGTCCACTGTCTCAGGTCGTGCAGACGCAGGTCGACGATGCCCGTGTCGATCGCCCTGCCCGGCAGCGACTGGCGCAGCGGCTCCAGATACTGCGGGAAGATGGTGACGACGTCGATCCGCACAGTCACTCGAGTTCCAAAAGTCCGTCAGGAGGGTCGATTTCGATCAATTCGTCCGCCAATGAAACTGATGTCACAATTGCGGCGACGAATGGCACCAGCACCTCGCCGGCACCCGCTTCCGGCCGGACGGCCAGCAGTTCGCCGGCACCGGTGTGCAGCACCTCCGCGACGGTACCGATCTCACGTCCGTCGACCGTGCGCACCATCAGCCCCTCGAGCTGGTGGTCGTAGAACTCGTCGGGCACCACGATGTCGGGCAGATCCGCGGAGTCGACGACGAAAACCGTCTGACGGATCGCGTCGGCGGCAGCGCGATCCGTCACTCCGGCCAACCTGACCAGCAGGCGGTTGCCGTGCTCGCGCGCCGATTCGACCGTGTACGTGCGCGTGGGACCGCCGCGCGGGAGTCTTCCCGACAGGACGGAGCCGGTGGCGAAGCGGGCGTCCGGGTCGTCGGTGCGCACATCGACGACGATTTCACCGCTCACGCCGTGGGCTTTGACGACCCGCCCGACGACCAACTCCATGTCGATCGACTACTGGTCGGTGTCCACCACGTCGACACGGATGCCCCTGCCGCCGATGCCCGCGACGAGGGTGCGCAGTGCGGTGGCCGTGCGTCCGCCGCGGCCGATCACCTTACCCAGATCGTCCGGGTGGACATGCACCTCGACGGTGCGGCCCCGGCGGTTGGTCACCATGTCGACCCGGACGTCGTCGGGGTTGTCCACGATGCCGCGGACGAGATGCTCAACCGCGTCGACGACCACAGAACTCATCGCCGGCTCAGCTCTCGGTGGCCGCAGCGTCGGCGGCTGCGGGGGCCTCGGCGGCCTCCTCGGCCGGCGCGGCGGGCGCTGCCTCGGCGGCCTTCTTCGCGGCCTTCTTGGCGGGTGCCTTCTTCTTCGGGGTGGTGGCCTCGGTGTCCGGACCGCCGTCGGCCTCGGCGAGCGCGGCGTTGAACAGCTCGAGCTTGCTGGGCTTGGGGGCGGCGAGCTTCAGGGTCCCCTCAGTGCCGGGCAGACCCTTGAACTTCTGCCAATCACCGGTGATCTTCAGCAGTTTGATGACGGGCTCGGTGGGCTGGGCACCGACTGACAGCCAGTACTGCGCGCGTTCCGAGTCGATCTCGATGAGGCTGGGGTCTTCCTTGGGGTGGTAGCGGCCGATCACCTCGATCGCCCGTCCGTCACGACGGGTCCGCGCGTCGGCGACGGCGACGCGATACTGGGGATTGCGGATCTTGCCAAGCCGGGTGAGCTTGATTTTCACAGACATGACGAAACAACTTCTCCTCTGGGTATCACGCGGCAATTCGGCGATCCGGGCGATTGCCGGATCCGGTTTTGCCTCGCGTGGGTCTGACCGCTGCGCGACCGGAGTCGGGTCTGCGGACAGCGGCCCATTCTGCCAGAACGCTGCTCAGCAGCAAAAACCGCCTGCGCCGCCACCGACTGTGCAGATTCGTACGCGACACGCCCCGACCGCCGTACAAAATCGCACAGTCGCGGCTAGACGATCTTGTCGAAGCACTTCGCTTCGACGCGGCGGGTCATCCGCCAGCCGTCGTCGGTGCGGACGAACTCGTCGTCGTACCAGAGTCCGCAGAACATGATGTTGTTCTTCTCGCCACCGAGAACCATGGGGTTGAAGCACAGCGTCCGCGACTTCGCGGTATCGCCTTCGATCCGGACATCGAAGTTGCCCAACAGATGTGAATATGCGGGGAAGTTCGGCAAGGTTTCGGCGAGCCAGGCCTTCACCTGCGGGTACGGCCCGTCGATGCCGCCCATCTCGCGGTAGTCGATGTACGCGTCAGGAGTGAACACGTGATCCAGGTCGCCGAAGCGGCGCTGGTCGATCGCGGACGAATAGTCGACCATGAGCTGCTGAATTTCCAGGCGGTCCGAGATCTCTTCGAGGCTGAGCATGTGCTCGATTGAACACGATCTGGCCGCCGCGGCTAGGCTCGGCGCCGATGATTTTCAGAACGCTCGTCGCAGTGTCCGCGATCGCTGCCGCCGCGCTGTTCGGGCTGCAGCCCGCGGCGGTGGCTGACGCGGACGCACCGCCGGTGGGCGCGGTGGGCGTCCCCGACGGACCTGCCCCTGCGTGGATCGTGGCTGATGCGGACACCCGGCAGGTGCTGGCCGGCCGTGACGTCGACGTGCGCCACCCGCCGGCCAGCACCATCAAGGTGCTGCTCGCGCTCACCGCTCTCGACGAGCTGAACCTCGATGCGACCGTGGTCGCGAACGAGGCCGATACCCATGTCGAGTGCAGCTGCATCGGCATCAAACCCGGCCGCACCTACAGCACCCGTCAGCTGCTGGACGCGCTGCTGCTGGTCTCCGGCAACGACGCCGCGAACACGCTGGCCGACATGCTGGGCGGCTTCGACACCGCGGTCTCCAAGATGAACGCCAAGGCCGTCGCTCTCGGCGCTTCGGACACGCATGCCGCGACTCCGTCGGGACTGGACGGTCCGGGCGGAACGGGTTGGACCACGCCGCGTGACCTGGCCATCGTCTTCGGTGCGGCGATGGCCAACCCCGTCTTCGCGCAGATCACCTCGCAGCCGGCCGCGTCGTTCCCCCAGGACAGCGGCGACAAGCCGATCGTGAACGAAAACGAACTGCTGCACCGGTATCCGGGCACGCTCGGCGGCAAGACCGGCTTCACCGACGCCGCCCGCAAGACGTACGTGGCCGAAGCGGAGCGCGACGGCCGCCATCTGCTGATCGCGATGATGTACGGGCTGGTCACCGCGGGCGGCCCGACGTACTGGGACCAGGCCTCCGGTCTGCTCGACTGGGGGTTCGCGCAGAGCAGGGACGCAGGGGCCGGAGCCCTCTAGAACACCTTGCCGCGCAGAATGATCAGGTCCGGCCGGGCCAGGACCGCCGCGCCCGTGCGCGGGTCCTCCGCGTAACAGATCAGGTCGGCTGAGGCGCCGTGCTCGAGGGTTGGCCTGCCCAGCCACCGCCGGGCATCCCAGCAGGCAGCGCCCAGCGCCTCGGTGGGCGTCATGCCGATCCCCTTGAGGGCGTCGACCTCCTCGGCGATGCGACCGTGGGCCACCATCGAGCCAGCGTCGCTTCCCGCATATATCGGAACGCCCGCCTCACGTGCGGCCGCGATCCGCTCGGTAGCCCGCCGGTAGAGATCACGCATGTGTTCGGCGTACCGCGGATATTTCTCCGCGCCGTCGGCGATGCCCGGAAAATTCTCCACGTTGATCAGGGTCGGGACGAGAGCCGTGCCCTGCTGTGTCATGAGTTCGACGATGTCGCCGGTGATTCCGGTGCCGTGCTCGATGCAGTCGATGCCTGCACGGATCAAGCCGGGCAGAGCGTCCTCCCCGAACACGTGTGCCGTCACGCGGGCGCCGTTGGCATGAGCTGCCTCGATCGCGGCGACCAGCACGTCGTCGGACCAGAGCGGCGCGAGATCGCCGGCGTCACGGTCAATCCAGTCGCCGACGAGCTTCACCCAGCCGTCGCCGCGGCGAGCTTGTGCCGCAACGGCTTCCGGCAGTTGCCACTCATCTTCGAGTTCGTCGGCGAATCCCCGGCTGTACCTCTTGGGCCTCGCCAGGTGGCGGCCTGCGCGGATGATGCGTGGCAGGTCGTCGTGATCGTCGAGGCTGCGGGTGTCGATCGGTGACCCGCAGTCGCGCAGCAGCAGTGCGCCCGCCGCCCGTTCGGTTTCGGCCTGCACGATCGCCTCGTCCAGATCGACCGGACCGTGCTCACCCAGCCCGACGTGGCAGTGCGCGTCGACGAGGCCGGGCAGGATCCAGCCGCCGTCGAGCACCGTGTCTGCGCCCGATACCGGTTCGGCGGACAGCACCCCGCCCGGCCCGAGCTCTTCGCCCGAGGGCTCATCGACGATCCACCATTCGACCGGCTCGCCGTCCGGCAGGCTCCGGCCGCGGATGTGCAGGCGCACGGGTCAGATGCTCTTCGCGCGAACGCTCATCGACCTAGTTCTTCGGGAACTTCAGCTTCGACAGGTCGAAGTCGGCCAGCCCCGGCGGCAATTCGTCCAGGCCCTTGGGCATCTGGGAAAGATCCGGGAAGCCCTCAGGCATCCCCCGCACCTTCGGCGGCGTTGGCCCCCGCGCACCCTTCTTGCCTTTCTTGTTCTTTCCCTTGGCTTTACGCGAACCCTTGCGGGCGAAGGGCATGCCCATCTGGC
>JAVHWG010000275.1:0-12436 GCA_032159965.1 Mycobacterium sp. | reverse complement strand
GACCGGTGCGCACCTAAACAATGAGCGAACCGCGCAGCGTCGTGATCACCGGCGCCTCAAGGGGACTCGGCTTCGCATCGGCCAAGCACCTGTACACGCAAGGGTGGCACGTCATCGCGGCGATGCGGACACCGGAAACTGCGATGGAGCACCTGCGGGCCGAGACCGGGGCTCGCGACGATGATGGTCGTCTGACGGGTGTTGCACTGGACCTCACGGACCCCGCATCGGTCGCTGCCGCGGCCAAGGTGATCGAGGAAGTCGTCGGCGCTCCATACGCAATCGTCCACAACGCCGGGATCTCTGCCGCGGGCATGGTCGAGGAAACGCCGATCTCTCTGTGGGAGAAGATGTTCCAGACCATGATCTTCGGCCCGGTACAGCTGACCAACGCACTGCTGCCGACCATGCGCGCCAATGGCCGAGGACGAATCGTGATGGTGTCCAGTGCAGGCGGTGTGCGGGGGATGCCGGCGACTGCACCGTACTCCGCGGTGAAAGGTGCATTGGAGCGGTGGGCCGAGTCGCTGGCGGGCGAGGTTGCGGCGTTCGGCATCGGCGTCACGGTCCTGGTCACCGGCACGTACGACACGGACATCATCACCGACGCCGGCACGACGGACTGCCGGAACTTCGACGGGCCGTATGCGCGCCATCACGCCACTATGGACAAGCGGGGCCGACTCGCCATGAAGTATGCCGCGCGATCGCCGCAACGCTTCGCCGTCGGGCTCGCGAAAGCCCTGGAGAGCACCGCACCATTTGCCCGGCGCGCGGTCGGACCGGACGCGCGGATGCTACTCGTGATGAATCGGATCCTGCCCTCGGTGGCGTTACACAATGGGACAAGATTGATAATGGGGCTTCCGCGATCGGGCGGCTTAACACACCAGGAGAGCGACAATGGCTGAAAACGATGGTCTTCGCGCAAGCGGCTCATCCACCACTCCCACGTTCGAAACCAAGATGATGATCGACGGCAGGCTCGTCGACGGCGAGGCCGGCACTTTCACCAACATCAACCCGGCCACCGAAGAGGCGCTCGGCGAGGTGGCCGATGCGTCGACGGAGCAGATGCACGCCGCCATCGACGCCGCCCGTCGCGCCTTCGACGAATCGGACTGGTCGACCAATAGGGAGCTGCGCAAGCGGTGTCTCCTACAGCTGCACGACGCGATCGAGAAGGAACTGGAAGAGCTGCGCGAGGAACTGATCCTCGAGGTCGGATCGCCGCGCGCGATCACCTTCGGCCCGCAGCTCGACGCCCCCTTGCAGGACGGAATCAAGTACCCGGCCAGGATGATCGACGAATACGCCTGGGAGACCGACCTCGGCGACGCGTTCGTCTCCATCACCGGCCAGAACACCACCCGCAAGGTATGGCGCGAACCGGTCGGCGTCGTCGGCGCGATTGTGCCGTGGAACTTTCCATTCGAAGTCACCATCAATAAGCTCGCGCAGGCGTTGGCCACGGGCAACACCGTCATCCTCAAACCCGCGCCGAACACGCCGTACAACGCCACCCGGCTCGGCCGGCTCATCGCGGAGGAGACCGACATCCCGGCCGGTGTAGTCAGCGTCGTCACCGCATCCGACCACCTCGTCGGTGAGGAGCTCACGCTCTCTCCGAAGGTCGACCTGATCTCGTTCACCGGCTCGACCACCGTCGGCCAGCGGATCATGGAGAAGGGCGCGGCCACCATGAAGCGCCTGTTCCTCGAACTCGGCGGGAAGTCGGCGACGATCGTGCTGGAGGACGCCGACCTCGCTTCGTCAGTCGTTATCGGCATCGCGCCGTGTATGCACGCCGGGCAGGGCTGCGCCAACCCGACACGTCTACTGCTGCCCCGGTCCAAGTACGACGAAGGCGTCGAGATGCTCAAGGCGATGTACGAGGGCATCATGCCTGGCGATCCGCAGGACCCCGGCACCCTGTGCGGCCCGGTGATCTCGGCGAAGCAACGCGAGCGGGTGCTCGGATACATCCAGAAAGGTGTCGACGAGGGTGCCACGTGCCTCGTCGGTGGCCCCGACGCGGAGACCGGCTTCGACAAGGGGTATTTCGTCAGGCCAACGCTTTTCACCGACGTCGACAACAAGATGACCATCGCGCAGGAAGAGATCTTCGGTCCGGTGCTCGCGGTGATCCCATTCGACGACGAGGAAGACGCGATCCGCATCGCCAATGACAGCATGTACGGCCTTGCGGGAAACGTGATGTCGGGATCCGTCGAGCACTCGATCGCGGTCGCGCGCCGCATTCGGGCAGGTTTCATGGGGTTGAACGGCACTGCAGCGTACGGCGCCGACTCGCCTTTCGGCGGTTATAAATACAGCGGCATTGGCCGTCAGAACGGTGTCGCCGGCTTCGACCAGTACACCGAAGTGAAGACCGTCGCTTACCCGGCAGGCTGATAAGGGGACGTAGTGCATGGACTTGTTTGATGATCTCGAGGATTTCGGCTCGTTCGACGACGTCGTGTCCGGCGATGTGCGTGATCCTTATACGGAGCTCGCCAGGTTGCGACGCGAGGAGCCGGTGCAGCGCATCGACATGTCTGGCATGCCCGGCGAGGAAGGCAAACCCGTCTTCATCGTCTACCGGTACGAAGACGTGCAGCAGATGCTGCGGGACAACGAGACGTTCTCCTCGGCGATCATCATTCAGGCCTTCGGAGACGTCTTCGGCCAGCACGTGATGCTGGGGATGGATGAACCCGAGCACAAGCGGCACCGGGCGCTGGTGTCAAAGGCGTTCTCGCAGAAGGCGTTGGCGCGCTGGGAGGACGATCTGGTCGGGAAGGTGGGCAACGAGTTGATCGATCAGTTCGCCGACCTCGGCAGCACGGATCTGGTGAAGACGTTCACCTTTCCGTACCCGACGCAGATCATCGCCGGGCTGCTGGGCTTGCCACGCGAGGATTATCCGCAGTTCCAGAAGTGGTCGATCTCGTTGTTGTCCTTCACCATCAACCCGCAACGCGGTAAGGCGGCTTCAGAGGCGCTGGCAGAGTACTTCGCGCCGATCCTTGCCGACCGTCGCAGGGATCCTCGCGACGACCTGATCAGTGGCCTCGCTGAGGCAGAGATCGACGGGCAGCGTCTCTCCGATGAGGAGATCTTCTCGTTCCTCCGGCTGCTGCTGCCGGCTGGCGTGGAGACGACCTACCGCTCGCTCGGAAACCTCTTGTTCGCGCTATTGTCCGACCCCGATCAGCTGAATGCCGTCCGTGATGACCGATCGCTACTCCCGCAGGCGATCGAGGAGGCGGTGCGGTGGGAGCCGCCGCTGCTGACGATCACCCGGGTGGCCAACCGCGACACCGAGCTTGGGGGAGTGGCGATTCCCGCTGGGTCGTCGGTGATGCCGATGTTGGGTTCGGCCAACCGGCAGGACGACCGCTTCTCGGATCCGAACCGGTTCGACATCTTCCGCGACGGAAAACCGAATATCGGTTGGGGCCACGGGGTTCACGTCTGCCTTGGTATGCATCTCGCCCGACTCGAGATGCGCGTGGCGCTGAATCTTCTGTTCGACCGCCTGCCCAACCTGCGGATGGATCCACAGGCAGACGATCCCCACATCCGGGGCCAGGTATTCCGGTCACCGACCTCGTTGCCCGTCGTGTTCGACACAGCCCGGAGTGCGCAGTGATCGATTTCGAGTCGGTGGACTTCTTCACCGATCAAGCCCTGGTGCCCGATCCGTATCCGTACTTCGACTATCTACGCTCGAAGTCCCCTGTTACGAAGGCATCTCCCTACGGCGTGCTTGCCGTCACCGGGTACGACGAAGGGCTTTCCACCTACCGGGATCCGGCGTTCTCCTCGTGCATCGCGGTCGCCGGCCCGTTCTCGGGGCTCCCGTTCGGGCCCGACGGCCACGAGGACGTCACGGAGCTGATCGAGGAGCACCGGGCGAAGGTCCCGATGGCCGAACACATCTCGGCGATGGACCCACCGCTTCATACCCGCACACGCGGCCTTCTGAGCATGCTCATCACTCCCAAGCGGCTCAAGGAAAACGAAGACTTCATGTGGCGCCTGGCCGACCAGCAGCTGGATACCTTCATCAGCACGGGCAAGTGTGAATTCCTCGAGGGCTACGCCAAACCGTTCTCGTTGCTGGTCATTGCAGATCTGCTCGGCGTACCGGCGGAGGATCACCGCGAGTTCCGCGCGGCCTTCGACCAGGGCGAGGTCGGCGCCCTGGGTGAAGAGAAGCCCGTCCACAATCCGCTCGAATGGCTGAACGACAAGTTTTACAGCTACATCGAGGATCGCAGGCGTGAACCCCGCGGCGACGTGCTGACCGAACTGGCACAGGCGAAGTACGAAGACGGGTCGACGCCCGAGATCACCGACGTGATGAACCTGTCGACCTTCCTGTTCGCGGCCGGAACCGAAACCACCACCAAACTCGTCAGTTCGGCAATGCGGTTCGTCGGTGAGAATCCGGAGTTCGAAACCCTTCTGCGTGAGGACCGCAGCCGCATTCCGGCGTTCCTGGAGGAGACGCTGCGAATGGAAAGCCCGGTGAAGGCTCACTTCCGGATGGCCCGCGAGACGACAACTGTCGGAGACGTCAACGTGCCCGCCGGCACCACGGTGATGATCCTGCCCGGCGCCTGCAACCGGGACGCACGAAAGTTCGACGACCCGAACACCTTCCGTCCCGACCGCAAGAATGTGCGCGAGCATCTCGCGTTCATCCGCGGCGTCCACTCGTGCGCCGGCGCTCCGCTGGCACGAGCAGAGGGCCGGATCACAATGAACCGAATCCTTGATCGGATGGCAGACATCCGGATCTCCGAGGAACACCATGGCCCCGTCGGCGACCGCCGCTACACCTACGAACCGACGTTCATCATGCGCGGACTCACCGAACTCCACCTCGAGTTCGAACCCAGGCTCTGAATTCCGCTACGTTCCACAGGTGGCAACGATCGCCGACGGGTTGTCGATCCGGTATGCGACTCGTCTCGCAACGGCTCACCTCCTTTCCGTCGGCACTGCCTTCGTCCTGGCCGTACCACTCGGCGGTCTCACCCTCACCGGTCCCCGCGAGTACTTCACCGAGAAGAACTTCCTCGCGGCTGCCGTGATCGTCGTGCTCGGAACCACAGCCGTCGGCGCAGGTGCGGTAGTGAACATCGCATCGGTGGTGCGATGGTTCGTGCCGGGACAGGAACCAGACGACTCCCAGCGCAGGTCGGCGATGCGACTGGTCGGCCGCCAATCCGCGATCCTCGCCATGACGTGGGCCGTCAGCGGCCTGGTCTTCATCCTGGTGAATCTGGACGCCGGCGCGGCCGTCGCGGTGCCGACGCTGCTGGGCGTCTCCCTTGGCGGCGCGGCATCGGTGTGCACCGGTTTGCTGCTCACCCGCGACGCTCTTGCACCGGTGCTGGCCGCCACCGCCCGGGGATCCGAGGGCTGGGTGCGGGCACCGTCCGTGCTTGCCCGGCTGGTGAGCTTGTGGATCTTGGTCAGCGCGCTGCCGTGTCTGCTGATCGTGGCGCTGATTCTGATCCGCGCGAACGGGTGGATCATCGAGAAGAACGCATCGATCGAATTGCCCGTGATGGTGGTCGCGACGGCCGCCGTGTTGGTGGGTCTGCCGCTGATGATTCTGACGTCACAGTCGATCTCGGGGCCGGTCGGTGAGGTTGTCGAGGCGATGGCTGAGGTCGAACAGGGCCGGTTCGATACCGCGGTCGGCGTGTACGAGCATTCCGAGATCGGCCGGCTGCAAAGCGGTTTCAATCGGATGGTCACCGGCCTCGCGGAACGTGAACGACTGCACGACCTGTTCGGTCGATACGTGGGGGAGGACGTGGCCCGCCGTGCGCTCGACGAAGGCGAGTCGATGTCAGGTGACGTCCGCGACGCCGCGGTCCTCTACATCGATCTGGTGGGCTCGACGCAATTCGCCGCGCATCGTCCGCCACAACAAGTCGCCGGCGTGCTTAACGACTTCTTCCGGATCGTGGTGAACGCCGTCGACGCGAAGGACGGTCTGATCAACAAGTTCGAGGGCGACGCTGCGCTGGCGATCTTCGGTGCCCCCCTGCGGGTCGAGGATGCTGCGGCAGCGGCGCTCGCGACCGCGCGCGACCTCGGCGAGCACTTGCAGCAGCTGCCAATGGTCGATTTCGGCGTCGGCGTCTCCGCCGGCCAGGTGTTTGCGGGCAACATCGGTGCCGAGAACCGATATGAGTACACGGTGATCGGCGATCCGGTCAACGAGGCCGCGCGCCTCGCTGACATCGCCAAGTCGTCGGCCAAACGCATCCTCGCATCTGCGGCCGCGATCCAGCGGGCCGATCCGGCGGAACGGGAGAAGTGGGTGCCGCACGGCAGCAAGGTTCTGCGCGGGCGCTCCGACGTCACCCACATGTCCGCACCCGCGGACCGCGAGTCACCGAATCAGAGAGGCTAGCGTCGCACTGTGAGTACTTCTGCATTGGCGATCACCGAAGAGCACCGAGATCTGGCGGACGCCGCGACCGGACAACTGACCCGACTGGACAGCCGTGCCGCGGCCCGGGCGACTCTCGAGGGCGGGTCCAGCCACCCGGCGGGCATCTGGAAGGCGTCGGCTGAGCAGGGGTGGAACGGTCTTGCCATCTCCGAGGACCACGGCGGGTCGGGATTCGGACTGTCCGAGTTGGCGATCATCTTGGAGGCGCAGGGCCGTGAGGTGTGCCCCGGGCCGTTCTTGCCCACTGTTGCCGCGGCGCTGGTGGTCGACCGCTGCGGCTCCGAAACGCTACGCGCACAACTGCTTCCAGGTATCGCCGACGGCAGCGCCGTGGGCGCACTCGGACTGTCCGGTGACGTGGCGGTCGGCCAGGATCTGACGGTGAGCGGGAGCAGTCCCTATGTGCTCGGAGCGCCGGACGCCGACGTGCTGGTGATCGTCGCCGGAGACGACGTCGTCGTGGTGGACGCCGACGGGGTCAGCGTCACCGCGTACGACAACCCGCTGGACACCACGCGCGGCATCGGCGAAGTCACATTCCGCGGTGCGGCCGTGCCCGAAGAGCGGCTTCTGCGCGGAGCCGCCGCCAGGGCGCGCACGGTGTTCAGGATTCTCGCGGCCGCCGAGGCCGTCGGCTGCAGCTGGGCCACTTTGGAGATGGCCCGCGACTACGCAAAGGTCCGCGAGCAGTTCGGCAGGACGATCGGCACGTTCCAGGCCGTCAAGCATCATCTAGCCAACATGTTGGTCAACGCGGAGGAGACCACTGCGGCCGCGTGGGATGCCGCTCGTGCCGATGACCTCGACAGCGCTGAATTCGCCGCCGCGGTGGCAGGCGCGCTGGCGATCCGGACGCAGATCTTCAACTCGCAGTACAACATTCAGCTTCACGGTGGCATCGCCTTCACCTGGGAGCACGATGCTCACCTCTATCTGCGCCGGGCCCGCACGCTGGCGGCGCTGATGACCGACGCTAAAGATCCGCTGTTCGACATCGTGGACGCGCGCCGCGCCGGGCGGGCGAACGGCGCGACGTTCACCCTCCCGCCTGAAGCGCAGCGCTACCGCGAGCAGGCCCGTGAGGCCGCCGCGAAGGTCCGTTCATTGCCGCAGGATCAGCAACGCGACTTCCTCGTCGACTCCGGCTATCTGGTTCCGCACTGGCCCAGGCCGTGGGGCCGTGCGGCCGACGTGGTGGAGCAATTGGTCATCGAGGAGGAGTTCCGTGGAGTCGACGTGCCGGACATGGGCATCACGGGGTGGGTCACGCTGACGGTCGCCCAAGCCGGCACCGACGATCAGCGCGACCGCTGGGTGGAGCCGGTTCTGCGCGGCAAGGAGATGTGGTGTCAGCTGTTCTCCGAGCCCGGTGCCGGCTCGGATGCGGCGGCCGTGCGCACGGCGGGTAAGCGGGTGGACGGGGGTTGGCTGGTCTCGGGACAGAAGGTGTGGACCAGCCTTGCCCGGGACTGCCAGTGGGGCCTGGCTACCGTGCGCACCGACCCGGACGCGGCCAAGCACGCCGGCGTCACGATGATGGCCGTCGACATGAACGGCCCTGGCGTGAAGGTGAATCCGCTGCGGGAGATCAGCGGCGAATCGCACTTCAACGAAGTGTTCTTCGACGAGGTGTTCGTCCCCGATGCCGACGTCGTAGGCGACGTGAACAGGGGCTGGCTGGTGGCCAGGGCCACCTTGGGCAACGAGCGGATCTCGATCGGCGGCGGATCGTCGGGAACGCTCGCGTTCACGGTCGATGACCTGGTCAAGCTGCTCGACGAATCCCCCGCGGCGACCGCGCAGGCCTATACCCGCCAGGTCGGTGAGGTGATCGCGGACTTCCACACGCTTCGGCTACTGAACCTGCGACGCGCCAGCCGTGCCATCGAGGGCGCAGAACCCGGGCCCGAAGGCAATGTGACCAAGCTGGTGCTGGCCGAGCAGTCGCAGCGCCTGACGGAGTTGGGCATGGTGCTGGCCGGACCCGCCGCGGTGTTGGACCAGAACCGCAGACTGACCGGGTCCTATCTCGGCGGCCGCGCGATCACGATCGCAGGCGGCACGTCGGAGATCTCCCGCAACACCATCGCCGAACGAATCCTGGGGCTGCCGCGCGACCCGCTGGCCAAATAGGTGCCTCGTCGGTCACATTTCGTCGGCGCCAGGTGTCGACATTGTGGACCACGAGGAAAGGACAACCACCATGACACGGCTCGCCGGGGTGAACGACGACGATGCGGCGGTGGCCACCAAGATCGCGTACTACTTCATGAAGCGGCATTTCAAGAAGCTGACCGGTCATGAATCGGAGGCGATGCTCGAGCCGGTGAGGCTGCTGGCACACGTCCCCAAACTCCTGTCCGGGTACGGCAAGTTGGAGCAGGCGGTGGCCAAGGTCCATTTGGTCGAACTGCGCCACCGGGCCTTGGCGGAACTCAAGGCCGCAACGACGGTGCGCTGCGAGTACTGCATCGACCTCGGCAGCAGGATCGCCCGTGACTGGGGACTGACAGATGCGGATCTGCGCGCCTTGCCGAACTATCGCTCCGCGTCCTGCTTCAGCGATGTCGACAAACTCGTGCTCGATCTGGCCGCGGGCATGAGCCGCACGCCGGTAGACGTCGGTGACGAGCTGCTCGAAGCGCTGAGCCGGCACTTCGATGCACCACAGCTGGTCGAGCTGACACACATCATCGCGCTGGAGAATCTGCGGGCACGGTTCAATCTCGCGCTCGACATCGGTTCCGCGGGTTTCAGCGAGGGGATGGTATGCGCGCTTCCGGGTTGACCGAGCGCTTCGAGCAATCACGGCCACGACTGCGCTCGGTGGCCTATCGCATGTTGGGTTCCGTCGACGACGCCGACGACGCCGTGCAGGACGCGTGGCTGCGGCTTAGCACCAGTTCCGACGATATCGACAACGTCGATGCGTGGCTCACGACTGTGGTCGCCCGGATATGCCTGAACATGTTGCGGGCACGACGTTCTCGGCCCGAACTCCTTGACCGACTGCCGGACCCGATCATCGATCCTCCCGATGGCACGGATCCGGAACATCAAGCGCTGCTGGCAGATTCGGTGGGTTTGGCGTTGTTCGTGGTGCTGGATACGCTTCCACCCGACGAGCGGCTGGCGTTCGTGCTGCACGACGTGTTCGCAGTGCCCTTCGACCAGATCGCACCGATTGTCAACCGTGCGCCCGACGCCGCGCGAAAGCTGGCCAGCCGCGCGCGCAGCCGCATCCAGCAGGCCAAGCCTCACTCCGACGGCTACCTGCTCGCTCAACGCGAGATAGTCGACGCTTTTTTCGCCGCAGGCCGGGCAGGTGACTTCAAGCGTCTCGTCGGCATTCTTCACCCCGACGTGGTGCTGCGCGGAGACTTCGGGGGCCCCGCGTTGCGGGTCATCACGGGAGCGGAAGCCGTCGCCGCGCAGGCCAAGATGTACGGCGGCCCAGATCGGACCGTGCGGGCCGCGACGATCAACGGCACCGCCGGAGCAATAATCTTCAGAGGTGATCGCCCGGCGTCCGTGATGGCGTTCGTCGTGGCGGACGGCAAGGTGACAGCGATCGACGTGCTGGCGGATCCGCACCGCCTCACACGGTTGGACATCAGTGCTCTTGGCCGCTGAGCTTGCAGGACAACATCTTCGCGAACGTGTGGGTGTCACCGGGCCAGCGCGCGGACACATACTTTCCGTCGTCGACGACGAAGGCCGGGCGCGAGTCCGTCTCGGTGTCGCGTGCGAGCCCGGATGTCTTGGTCCGCCAGTGCGCCGACCCACGGACGACATCGCAGAAGTCGCCGGGATTCGCGAGGGCACGGGTGACTTCGGACTGCACCGACATGTGCCCCGGCGGATCACCGTCCTTCTCGCTATACGTCCGGTAGTAGTCGGGATCCCAGAACCGGGTCAGCCGCGCGATTCGCCACGCGCGCCGCTCGAATTCCCATGTCAGCGAAGTGGTTTTGCGACCATATAAGGCCGAGCGTCCGGTGGTGGGGTCCACGCTGCGCGCGGCAAGCAGCACGCCGTGGCAGATCGCCGCCACGATCAGCCCGCGTTCGAAGGCTTCGACCACGAGTCTCTGCAGGACAGTGCTGTCGAGGTAGCTGCGCATCCCGCGTGCGCGATGGCCGCCGGGCAGCAACAACCCGTCGACCTCGTCGAGCGTGGCAACAGACCAGGCGGTCGGACGTCGATACTCAGCCGACTCCTGCATCTGGGTGTAGGCCCGGCGGGCATCGCCATTGGCGCGCAGCGCACGACCCACCACCGTGAGGCGCCCTAAAACCGGTACAGCAGACCAGAAATCGAGCCCGCGGCCGGTAACCATGATGTCATCGGCCTGCGCCGCCGCACCGCTTTGCGTAGCGAAAACGACGCGGTGGCCGTCCCGCCTCAACATCTGCCAACTGACCGCGACCTCCGTCGGATCGAAGTCCCGGTCCGGTATCGGCAGCAGTACCGTGCCCATCCACCAACCGTATCCGCTTTACAAGTTCTGAACGAAATGTCACGCTCGACTCGTGGACTTCTCCCCGGTCGGACTTTCCGCCGATGACCAGGCTTTCCGCGACGGCCTCAGGGCGTTTCTCGCCGAGCACGTGACCGAGGAGGTCAAGCTCCGCGATCGCGAAACGGGGGAGAACTTCGACGAGGGCGTGCACCTGGCACTGGGCGCCGCGGGCTACTTGTCCGCGCTGTGGCACTCATCGGAGGAGGGGGGCTTCACGCCGGTTCGCAAGCGCGTCTGGGACTTGGAGACACAACGCGCCCAGATGCCCTGGTACCACGGCGGCGTCACCTTCATGGTCGCCCGGGTGGTTGACCAGTTCGCCATACCTGAGCTCAAGGACGAGGTGATGCCGGGTGTGCTGTCCGGGCACGTGCGCCTGTGCCTCGGTTTCACCGAACCCGAGGGCGGGTCCGACGTCGCGACGAGCAAGACACGTGCGGTGCGCGACGGCGATGGCTGGATCATCAACGGCTCCAAGATGTTCACGTCGAACGCGCACAACGCCCAGTACGTCTTCTTGGTGACCAACACCGACCCGCAGGGCCCCAAGCATCAGAGCCTGACCATGTTCCTGGTACCTCTCGACTCCGCGGGTGTCGAAATTCAGGGCATCCGTACCGTCGACGGCGACCGCACCAACATCACCTACTACAGCGACGTACGCGTTCCCGACAAGTTCCGCATCGGTGAGGTGAACGCCGGTTGGACGGTGCTGCGTTCGGCGCTCAACGCCGAGCACGGCGTCGTGGAGAAGGACGACACAGGTCTTCAGAAAACCGCGGCGATGGTCGAACACCTGACGCTGATGGCACAGTCGGTGGACCGGATCGCGGGAATCGTCGCCGAAAAGGACGGCAACGGACGCTGTGCGCTGGACGACGACTCCGTGAGATATCGGCTCGGCCGCGGCGTCGCCAGGATCGAGGCGGCATTGAGCACCCCGGACATGTTCGGCCGGGTGGCGGTCATCCAGGCGATGCGCGACGTCTCGCCGGATCTCATGGACATCCTCGGAGCGGCATCTGCCCTTCCGACCGGCACCGAAGGCGCGGCCGACGACGGAGGCATCGAATACGCGTTCCGCCTGGCCCTGCCCGCCGGAATCTACGGCGGCACCCTCGAGGTGTTCCGCAACATGATCGCTCAGCACGCGCTGGGACTGGGTCGCCCCAACTACTCGCCGGCGCGCACCTGATCCTTGACCGAGTCGACGATCGGGGGAGCGGTGCGCCAGTTCGGCAGGCCGTCCTCTTCGAGGCCGACGGGAAATCTGTTCTCGTGCGTCCACGCCCAGTGTGCGTGGTTCAGCTCGTGCAGGGTGAAGCATGCGTTGAGCGCGTTGTAGAAGCCCATGTTGTCGACGGTCTGGTTGACCGCCTCCTTCATCAGCAGCGCCGCCATGGTCGGGACCTCGGCAATGCGTCGCGCGA
>JAVHWG010000248.1:0-6349 GCA_032159965.1 Mycobacterium sp. | reverse complement strand
CGTATCCAACGACCTACCCGACGAATTGCGCGCGCTGCTCGGTGAGATCGTCTCCGACATCGGCGAACGCGTGTATCTGCGCAGCGAATCGTCGGGCGGCAGGCAACGTCATGAGATCAGCGTGATTTCGGCACCGGTCTACGACCATCACGCACGGCAGGCGATGGTGGCGTCACTGCGGATAGGGCGCGCGCTGACGGACGCGGAGATCACCGACCGGGCGCGCGGCGTCGTCGCCGCAGCCGATTCGCTGACGGCACAGTTGAGCGGCGTGAAGCCGCCGTACGTCTAGTCTGATCCGCGTGATCACCCAACTACGCAGCGCCGCAGTGGTCGCCGGGTTGCGGATACTCGCCAGATTCACGCCGTGGGCCGAGTCCGAACTGCTTGGCCTGCGTGAAGTCGTGAAGCCGGACGACACGTGTGTCGATATCGGTGCGGCACTTGGGCTTTACACGGTCACTCTGTCCCGCCTCGTCGGGCTGCGCGGAACAGTGCACAGCATCGAACCTCTGGTGTTCGCGCATCCCACGATGTCGTTACTGTTGCGGCCTCGCGAGGGGCCCAACATCGTCCGGCACTCGGTAGCGCTGGGCACCGAGCAAGGCCGCGATGTCATGAGCGTGCCGGTTCGCCACGGGAGTCCGGTCACGGGACGGTCGTTCCTCACCGCAGGCAGCAGGGGCCTCGGATCAAACGTCGAGTTCACCGACCATCTCGAGGTCTACGTCAAGACCGACACCCTGGACCACTTCGTCGAGACCCAAGGCATCCGCCGGGTCGACTTCGTCAAGGCCGACGTCGAGGGTGCCGAGCTGAGGGTGCTCGAGGGCGGAAAGAACACCATCGACCGCTTCAAGCCCGCACTGCTGGTCGAAGTCGAGGAGCGTCACGTCGAGCGCTTCGGTTATCAGGCGCAGGATGTCGTCGACTTCCTGTTCGACCGCGGATACCGGATGAGCACGTGGCACCGCAACCGATGGGTGACGGCGACGACCATCACCGATCAGACCCGGAACTACCTGTTCCGCGCGTCTGGTTAGAGGTCGCCGAGGACCACAAGCACCTGGCCCGCCGTGACCTGGAAACCGCACTGGTCGCTGAGAGCCTTGAGCGGTTGCTGCAGGTCGCGCACGTCAGAAGCCTGTTCCGGGTGCGCGTCGAAGTACGAGTCGAACGCCCCCGACGCCGCAAACGGTGATTGCTTGGCGGCGTCGCCAAGGGCCTGGTTGGCATCTGGGTGCGCGGCCAGGTATCCGGAGAGGTTGTGATTGACCTTGCTGATGGTCTCGGCAAGGTTGGCTGCGCTGCACGGATCGGGGTCCGCCTTCGCGGACGGCAGCATGACGATGGCCATCGACACGCCGATCAGCACTGCGGCGGCGAGGATGGCGAGCACCCCTCGACGGACGTTCTCTCTGGAAATGATCACGGATCGCGCTCCTCAGGTCGGGGATGGTGTTCCCTATATCGAGTAGATCAACCGTCGCGTTAGCAACTTCTTTAACATTGGCAGAGATGGTCGGGACTGTTCAGACTGCCACGCGCCGCCGTGGCCTGCTGTGCGGCGCGACGATATGGGTGATCACGTTGGCGCTGGTGCCGGGCTGCGGCGCGGGCGCCGAACACCCCGCGTCGACGTCGACGGTCGCGGCGGCGACGACCACCTCCGCGACGGTTCCGCCTCGGCCTGCCATCGCGCCTGCTCCGCGGTCAGCGAAGTGGGTCGACCTCGCCGTCGGTGACTGCATGGCAGAAATTCCGCAGGTAGACCTCGGTGAACTGATGACGACCATCGTCGACTGCGCGGCGCCCCACAAAGCAGAGGTGTTCGCCCGCGCGGAGATGTGGGTGGACAGCACGGTCCCGGACGTCGCCGATCGGGCGTGCACCGCAGAGTTTCCGAAGTACACCGGCCGGCCCCTGGCAACCACCCCGTACGCGGTGAGCTACCTGGTGGACGCCGACCAGGATCGGACCGGTAATCACCCGGACGCACCAGGCACTGCCATTTGCCTGCTCGCGGATGCGAGCGGAGCCGCACTGACGAAATCCGCGCGCGGCTAGTTCGTCGCCTTCGCCTGCTCTTGTTCGCGCTTGATTTCCAGTGCGATGTCGATCAGCTGATCCTCCTGGCCGCCGATCAGCTTGCGCTGCCCGGCGCGGTGCAGGAGTTGATGCGCGGGCACGCCATAGCGTTCGGACTGCCGGATCGCATGCTTGAGGAAGCTGGAGTACACCCCCGAGTAGCCCATGATCAGCGCGTTGCGGTCCAGGATGCACTCCGCCGGCATCGCGGGGGCGACGACCTCCTCGGCGGCATCGGCGATGTCGAAGAAGTCGATGCCCGTCTTGACGCCGATCTTGTCGAATACCCCGATCAGCGCCTCCACCGGCGCGTTGCCTGCACCGGCGCCGAAGCGCCGGCAGCTGCCGTCGATCTGCTTGGCGCCCGCGCGCACCGCCTCGACCGAGTTCGCGACGCCGAGGCCGAGATTCTCGTGGCCGTGGAAACCAACTTGAGCATCATCACCCAGCTCGGCGACAAGCGCGGCGACGCGGTCGGCGACCCCCTCGAGCACCAGCGCGCCTGCCGAGTCGACGACGTACACGCACTGACATCCGGCATCGGCCATGATGCGGGCCTGCTGGGCCAGCTTTTCCGGAGAAATGGTGTGGGACATCATCAGGAATCCGACGGTCTCCAGGCCGAGTTCACGGGCGAGCCCGAAATGCTGAATCGAGACATCGGCCTCGGTGCAGTGGGTGGCGATGCGGCAGATCGATCCGCCGTTGTGCTGCGCCTCCTTGATGTCTTCCTTGGTGCCGACGCCGGGAAGCATCAGGAACGCGATCTTGGATTCCTTGGCCGTCTCGGCCGCGAGCTTGATCAGTTCCTGTTCGGGCGTCTTGGAGAACCCGTAGTTGAACGAGGAGCCGCCCAGCCCGTCACCGTGGGTCACCTCGATCACCGGCACACCGGCGGTGTCCAGGGCGGCGACGATGGCGCCGACCTCCTCCTTGGTGAATTGGTGACGTTTGTGGTGGGACCCGTCGCGTAACGACGTGTCCGTCATCCGCACATCCCAGATCGGGTTGAAGAAGATGTCGGTGCTCATGCCTGGCCCCCCGTCGCGGTTGTCTGCAGGCTTTCCTTGGCGATCTCCTCGCCGACCTTCGTCGCCGCCGCGGTCATGATGTCGAGGTTTCCGGCGTAGGGCGGCAGGTAATCTCCTGCTCCCTCCACCTCGACGAACGTGGTCACCAACGCCTGGCCGCCGGAGTGCATCGACGGCTCGTCGAACTGCGGTTCGTTGAGCAACCGGTAGCCCGGTACGTAGGTCTGCACTTCAGCGACGACGTCGTGAATCGACTTCGCGATCGCATCGGTGTCGGCGTCTTCAGGGATTGCGCAGAAGATGGTGTCGCGCATGATCATTGGCGGGTCGGCGGGATTCAGGATGATGATCGCCTTGCCGCGCTTGGCGCCGCCGATCGTCTCGACGCCCCGGCTGGTGGTTTTGGTGAACTCGTCGATGTTCGCGCGCGTTCCAGGGCCGGCGGACGAGGACGACACCGAAGCGACGATCTCGGCGTACGGCACTCCTCCGTGGTCGGCCAACGCGCGACTTACCGCGTAGACGATCGGAATCGTGGCCTGCCCGCCACAGGTGATCATGTTGACGTTCGGCGCGTTGAGGTGTTGGCGCAGGTTCGCCGGCGGGATCACGGCCGGCCCGACCGCCGCGGGAGTCAGGTCGATTGCCCGGATGCCCGCCTCGGCGTATTTCGGCGCGGCCTCCCTGTGCACGTAGGCCGACGTCGCCTCGAACACCAGATCTGGCTTCTCGTCCTGGGCCAGCAGCCAATCGACGCCCTCGTGGGTGGTTTCGAGGCCGAGATCACGGGCACGCTTGAGCCCTTCGCTCGCCGGGTCGATGCCGACCATCCAGCGAGGTTCGAGCCAGTCCGAGCGCAACAGTTTGTACAGCAGGTCGGTGCTGATGTTGCCGGAGCCGACGATCGCGACACTTGCTTTCGGAATTACTCCGGTGGGCATGTCATCCCTCTCTATTCGAAAGTCAACCGCACGGAACCGAGTCCGTCGAAGTCCGCGACGAAATGGTCACCGGGACGCGCGTCGATCGCGCGGGTGCACGAGCCTGGCAACACGATGTCACCCTTGCGCAGCCGCACCCCAAAGCTTTCCACCTTGCGAGCCAGCCACGCCACCGCGGTCACCGGATTGCCCAGCACCGCATCGCTACGCCCCTTGGCCACCACTTCGCCGTTGCGGGTCAGCACGGCGTCAATACCTTTGATGTCGACGTCCTCCGGTGAAACCCGCTCGGTCCCGAGCACGAAGCCCGCCGACGACGCGTTGTCGGCGATGGTGTCGCAGAGTTTGATTTTCCAGTCCGTGATCCGGGTGTCGATCAGCTCGATCGACGGTGCGAATGCAGCGGTCGCGGCGAGCACGTCGTCCTCGGTGCAGTCAGCACCGGGCAGGTCCTCCGCGAGGATGAAACCGACCTCAACCTCGACACGCGGATACAGGTACTGGCCCGCCCCGACCGGCGTCTGCTCGAAGACCTCCATGTCGTCGAGCAAATGCCCGTAGTCAGGTTCGTCCACGTTCATCATCTGCTGCATGGCCTTGCTTGACAGGCCCACTTTGTGGCCGACGACCCGGGCACCCTCGGCCACCCGCTGGCGGATGTTGATGAGCTGGATCTCGTACGCATCCACCACGTCTATCGTGGGGTTTCCGTCAGTCAGCGGGCCGATTGGCACCCTGGTGCGCTCGGCTTCCGCAAGCTCGGCAGCCAGTTCGTCGCGCGTCTGAACACTCAGCATCGGTAGTCGCCCCTCTGTTCGATGCGACGGGGTCGGTAGCGCCCGACCGGACCAATTCTATAACGTGTTCTAGTATGACTGGACAGGAGTACGACGTCGTCGTCGTCGGCAGCGGCGCTGCGGGCATGGTAGCCGCGCTGACCGCAGCTCATCAGGGCCTATCGACCGTTGTGATCGAGAAGGCGCCGCACTTCGGCGGCTCGACCGCACGATCCGGCGGCGGCGTGTGGATCCCCAACAATGAGGTACTCAAGCGCGACGGTGTCAAGGACACACCGGAGGCCGCACGCACCTATTTGCACGGCATCATCGGCGACGTCGTCGAGCCCGAGCGCATCGACACCTATCTCGACCGAGGGCCCGAGATGCTCTCGTTCGTGCTGAAGAACACCCCGTTGAAGATGTGCTGGGTCCCCCGCTACTCCGACTACTACCCCGAGGCGCCCGGCGGTCGCCCCGAGGGCCGCTCGATCGAACCGAAGCCGTTCAATGCCCGAAAGCTCGGTCCTGACGAGGCCGGTCTGGAACCTGCGTACGGCAAGGTGCCGCTCAATGTCGTTGTCATGCAACAGGATTACGTCCGCCTGAACATGCTGAAGCGCCATCCGCGCGGTGTCCTGCGGAGCCTGAAAGTCGGCGCGCGCAGCATGTGGGCCAAGACCACCGGTAAGAACCTGGTGGGGATGGGACGCGCACTGATCGCTCCGCTTCGGATCGGGCTGCGCGACGCGGGTGTGCCGGTGCTACTGAACACCGCGTTGACCGACCTCTACGTCGAGGACGACGTCGTACGCGGCGTCTACGTACGCGATACAGCTGGCCCCGAAAGTGCGGAGCCACAACTGATTCGGGCCCGCCGCGCAGTGATCCTCGGATCCGGTGGCTTTGAGCACAACGAGCAGATGCGGGTCAAGTACCAGCGCGCCCCGATCACCACCGAGTGGACGGTTGGCGCCAAGGCCAACACCGGTGACGGAATCCTGGCTGCAGAGAAGCTCGGTGCCGGCCTCGACGTGATGGAAGACGCTTGGTGGGGTCCGACGGTGCCGTTGGTCGGCGCTCCGTGGTTCGCGCTGTCCGAACGCAACTCGCCGGGATCCATCATCGTGAATATGGCCGGCTCGCGGTTCATGAACGAGTCCATGCCTTACGTCGAGGCGTGTCACCACATGTATGGGGGCAAGTGGGGTCAAGGCGCCGGCCCTGGTGAGAACGTTCCGGCCTGGCTGGTGTTCGACCAGCAATACCGGGATCGCTACATCTTCGCGGGATTGAATCCGGGACAACGCATTCCGACCAAATGGCTCGACAGCGGCGTGATCGTCAAGGCTGACACGCTCGAGCAGCTGGCAGAGAAGACAGGCCTGCCGACTGACCAGTTGGCGGCGACTGTCGATCGCTTCAACGGTTTCGCGCGCGCGGGCGTCGACCAAGACTTCCATCGCGGCGAGAGCGCATACGACCGTTACTACGGCGACCCGACCAACAAGCC
>JAVHWG010000247.1:0-7468 GCA_032159965.1 Mycobacterium sp. | reverse complement strand
AGATTCCACGGGTTCAACGGCATGTGCCAGCACGTCCCACAGCAGGAACAGCAGGACACCGGTTGCCGTCGCGTTGAGCAGCGCCTTCATGCCTGCAGACTCAGTGCGTAGTCGACCGAGCGGAAGTCCCAGGAAGATGGTGAAGCCTGCAATCGCACCCAGGAGGGCAATCTGAAGTGGATTCACCGCACAACCCCCGGTCAACTCAGCCTAACCTTATTTAGGTTGCCTACGGTAGGTGGCCGGTGTTTCTGGTGTCAACGCGTACAGGTCGTTTATGCCGATGTTTTTGCCACGCAATGTGCAGCAAAGAGGAACGAGTTGGCAGTCGATCGAGCTGCGCAAGGACTCCAGAGTCTCAGACACTTAGCGAGGTATCGGGTGAGTGCGGGCCATGCCCGACGCGGACTAGGCGGGATTCCCGTCGTCATCCCAGTTCGCCGCCACCTTTTTGCTCGGCTGCACTCGCGGAGGTTCGCCCGGCATCTTCGGATAGCTCGGCGGATAGGGCATGTCGGCCAGCCCACGCTCCTCGTCGGCCTTGACCATCTCCAGCAGCGGCTCGATGGATTGCTTGTCCGAATCGATGTCAGCCCACGGATCCTTGCGCTTGGCAACGAGTTCCGGCACCGTCGCCATCGTATAGTCGTCCGGGTCGGCGACTGCCAGCTCGTCCCACGCCAACGGCGTTGACACGGTGGCAATTTCGGTCTTTCGCACCGAATACGCGGACGCAAACGTCCGGTCGCGTGCATTCTGGTTGAAGTCGATGAACAACCTGGTGCCGCGTTCTTCCTTCCACCACGATGTCGTCACCGCTTCCGGCGCCCGTCGTTCCACCTCGCGCGCCAGCGCGATTCCCGCCCTGCGCACCTCGATGAAGTCCCAGTCGGTCTTGATGCGCAGAAAAACATGTACTCCGCGGCCACCGGAGGTCTTCGGGTAGCCGACGAGGCCGAGCTCGTCGAGCAATGGCTTCAACACGTCGACCGCGACCTCGCGGGCTTCCTGGAATCCGGTGCCGGGCTGCGGGTCCAGGTCGATGCGCAGCTCGTCCGGGTGCTCGGTGTCCGGGCATCGCACCTGCCATGGGTGCAGCGTGATCGTGCCCATCTGCGCAGCCCATACGATCGCCGCCGGATGGGTGACCTTCAGCGCGTCGGCGGTGCGGCCGGAGGGAAACGTGATGAGACACGTCTCCAAGTAATCGGGATGATGCTTTGGAACCCGCTTCTGGTAGATCTCCTCGCCGTCGATGCCTTCGGGGAATCGCTGCAAGTGGGTCGGCCGGTCTTTCAGCGCGGTCAGCATCGGGCCGGACCCGACGCTGCGGTAGTACTCGACGAGCGTGCGTTTCGTGCCTTTCGATCCCAGTTTCGGGAAGTACACCTTGTCGGGGTTGGTCAGCCGGACCTTGACTCCGTCAACATCGAGTTCCTCAGCGACGCTTGCCATTACGCTCCAATACGTCGTACAGATCGTAGTTCAGCGGCACCTCGAGTTGATCGAACGTGCAGCTCTTCGGATCGCGGTCGGGCCGCCAACGCATGAACTTCACCGCGTGCCTGAATCGCCGGCCGTGGACGGTGTTGCCCTCCATCTGGTCGTAGGCCACCTCCGCGACCTTCTCCGGCCGCACGGGAATCCAGCGCTTGTCGGCCGCGGAATTCCACCGACTCGGGTCGCCGTCGCGGATCTCGTCCCCCTCGCGCAACGGCTCGAGGTCCGTCAGCAGCTTCAGCCGATCCTTCACGGTGAAAGATGCTGCCCCGCCGATCATCTGGAGTTCACCGTCGTCGCGGTACAGACCGAGCAGAATAGACCCCACCCCTTCGCCGCTCTTGTGGATGCGATACCCGATCGCGACACAGTCCGCGTCGCGGGCATGCTTTACCTTCACCATTGCCCGTTTACCCGGCAGGTACGGCCCGTCCAGGCGCTTGGCGATCACACCGTCCAGTCCGGCGCCTTCGAAAGTGTTCAGCCACCGCGCCCCGAGTTCGGGGTCCTCCGTGGTCCGGGTCACGTGACACCACTGCTTTTCGAGCACCGCCTCCGCCAACGCTTCACGGCGGATCCGGAACGGCTCCTGGAGCAGTGATGTGCTCCCGGACGCCAACGCGTCGAAACCGATGAAGTGCGCAGGGGTCTGCTCGGCAAGCATCTTGACTCGGCTTTCGGCCGGGTGGATGCGCTGGCTGAGCGATTCCCAGTCCAGCCGGATGCGGCCTCCGATTTCGCGGGGGACCACCACCTCACCGTCGAGCACGCATTTCGTCACGGTCTCCTCGCGCAACACACCGAGCAGTTCCGGGAAGTAGCGACCGAGCTCCTTGCCGCTGCGGGACTGCAGCAACACGTCGTCCCCGTCACGGAAGACGAGTGCCCGGAAACCGTCCCACTTGGGCTCGTAGGACCACACGCCGGCATCGCTGGGCACCTTCGCCTGAGCCTTCGCGAGCATCGGTTCGATCGGCGGCTGCACGGGGAGTCCCACGTTTTCCATACTCACGTAGACCTGGGAGCCAAGGCAATGTCATCGGGGGAACGGGGCGATGAGGCGTCGACCGCGGGCTCGATCGACCTCGCTCTTGAGGGCGCGGACGATTTCCGCGAGGGTGGCGGGGATCTGACGGGGGTGGTCGCGCAGCGTGCGGGCGGCGGCCTTGGCCAACCGTGCAGCGGTGAACAGCTTCGCCGGCGGTATCTGATGGTCGAGCACTCCAAGCAGCTTCTGGGTGGCGGCCTGGCTGGTGGCAATGTCACGCATGACGCTGGTGATCAGAGGCGTGGAAACACCTGGCGTCCCCATATCCTGTGCCAGCCAATACATCTCATAGGCGTCGGCATCGCGCCACTGCCACCATCGCTCCAGTTGATGGTCAAGGCAGCCATGCTGGCTGAAGCCGGCGACAACCGATTCGGCGAGTGCCTGCGCTTGGCGTAACGCATCGGCGATGCCCTGGGCGGGGGTGAAGTCCTTGAAGTGCCCGGCATCACCGACCAGCACCCAGCCGGGGCCCGCGCTGCGGCGAAAGTAGCCATGCCAGTCGGTCATGACCCGAATCGGCCCCAGGCGATCGGACCCGCTGAGCAGATCCGCGAGCTCAGGCCAACCCGCCAGCCCGTTGTTGAAGTGGACCTCCCGATCGGCATGAAAAGCGCGGGCTTTCACTACGTCGACGGCTATCCCGGCCATGTAGAGGCCGCCGTCGGTCGGACTGGCCAGGAAGCCGAGATCGCCTTTCCTGCCAACCCGTAATCGTCCTTCGGTGTCACCGACACCGGAGAAGTAGGCCCAGGCCGGCATCCGGCCGGGGGGTGTCACGAGGTACTCGGCGGCCCCCGTCGAGGACGCAATCACCGAGTGACGTCCGTCGGCACCGACCGTCAGGCGCGCGTTCACCGGTCCGTGGTCGGTGTCCACTCCTATTACTCGGCCGGTCTCGTCGGTGAGCACTCCCATGACCCGGCATCCGGTGCGCACGTCTGCGCCGGCCGCAGCCGCCGCCTCCACCAGCAGCGCATCCAGCGTCACTCGGCGAACGCAAAGTCCGGCTTTCGGAAAGTGCGGGGGCTCTATGACTCCGTCGATGCGGACGTCCTCGTTGACCAGCGTGAAACGGTTCAGCGGGACGGCACCGGCGGCCAGGACCGGTTCGAGTACACCGACCTCGTCGAGGATCTGCACGCCGCACGGTTGGATCACGTGGGTGGAAGGTGTCTCGCGAGGAAAGCTGGCTCGATCCAGCAGGCATACCCGCAGACCGCGGCGCGCCAGCATCGTCGCTAACGGGGACCCGGCGCAACGAGCACCCACAACTGCGACGTCGTAGTCATCCATGGCCGCTCCCGACAAATGTTCTTACCGTTGGACAGTTTCTTACCACTGGTAAGTCTGCTGCATAGCAGGAAACTTATCAATGGTTAGATCACTTCGGTAGGGTGATCCTCGATGACTGCGGATGCCACCAGGCCCTATCACCACGGGCAGCTCGAGCGGGCGGCGATCGATGGCGCCGTCGCAGAAGTGGAGACCGTCGGGGTCGCCGCAGTGAGCATGCGTCGCGTCGCTCGCAGGGCCGGCGTCTCGCACGCCGCCCTCGCCTATCAATTCGGCGATAAGGCCGGCATTTTTACGGCAGTGGCGACCGAGGGCTTCCGTCTGGCCGCGGAGACCATCGGCGCCGCGGCGACCGGCCCACATGGCTTCATGCGCGGTGGGCAGGCCTACATCGCGTTCGCCCTCACTCACCGCGGCCACTTCGAAGTGATGTTCCGCCCTTACCTGTACCGCAACGACGACCCGAAGCTGGTGCTCGCCAAGACCGCGGCCTTCGACATCCTGTATGGCACCGCCCGGACCGATCTCACTTCCCATCGCTCGGGACCGGTGAGCGACGAGGACGTCCTCGGGCTGGTAATCGCGGGCTGGTCGCTATCGCATGGTTTCGCCACCCTCGCGCTGACCGCCAACCTCGCCGAACAACTCGGCACCGACACCGCGGCGCTTGCCAGTCAGATCACCCGCGGCATCATCACCGTGGGTGAATTGGCGCAGCAACAACTGGCCTCCAACACCGAAGACAAGTCGAGGACCGGCGGATCGTCAGCGGCGTCCCATCAATTCGACTGACGTCTCCCACAGGCGCACCGCGTTGTCCGGATCGAGGGCGTAACCGGCGACGCCGCCCGCCCGCCCGAGGCTCGCGGCACGCTCACTGACGACGGGCGCTTCCTCGTTGTTCTCGAAGTAGCGTCCACCCACCCCATCGACCAGAGGGGACGCGGCGAGAAGCACTGCGGTCGACGCTCCCTGCGGCACGGTCTTGCGGAACTCCTCCGGGGTCTGCAGACCACCCGTGTGCTGCTGCAACCCGGTCGCAATCGCTCCGGGGTTCAGCGCGTTGGCCAGCACGCCGTCGTCGGCCCATCGGCGGGTGAGCTCCACCGCCAAGAGAATGCTCGCCGTCTTGGATTGGCCATACCCCGCCCACGGGTCGTACGGGCGGAACCGGAAATGCAGGTCATCGAACACCACGGGCGAGAAGAGGTGCCCGGTGGAGCTCACCGACACCACCCGGGCACCCATCGCCGACACCAATGCCGTACGCAGTCCGAGCACCAGAGCGAAATGGCCGAGGTAGTTGCTGGCGAACTGCATCTCCCAGCCCTCCGCGGTCCGGCGTAGCTCAGGGATCGCCATCACGCCGGCGTTGTTGACCAAGATGTGCAGCGGACCCTGCCACCGCTCGGAAAATGCGGCGACCGACGACTGATCCGCCAGGTCCAATGGCTCGACGTGTATGGCGTCGTTGCCAGTTTCACGCCGAAGATCGGCTGCTACCTGTTCTCCGGCCTCTGGTCTGCGCACCGCCAGTGTCATCTCGGCGCCGGCGGCGGCCAACGCCCGCGCCGTCTCCACGCCCAGGCCACTGGTCGCCCCTGTCACCACGGCCCGCTTGCCATCCAGGTCCACTCCCGCCAGGACCTCGTCGGTTGTCGATCGAAATCCGAATCCAGTTGTGATCAATGCCATGTTGCTGTCTCCGTCTCCGCGGTATGGCCGACCATGCTGCGGGCCGCTTACCCTTTGCTTGACTTAATCCAACGCGCAATCCAACGTGCACCGCGCGTGGACCTCTCCCGCAGACCGATGTTGTCGAAGGGCGAGAATGTGCCGATGGAGCTGCCCGTGATGCCGCCGGTCGCGCCGATGCTGTCGAAACCGGTTCGGTCCATCCCGCCTGGCGCCTCCTACGAGCCCAAGTGGGACGGATTCCGGTCGATCTGTTTTCGCGACGGCGACGAGGTGGAGTGGGGAAGCCGCAACGAACGGCCGATGACCCGCTACTTCCCCGAGCTCGTCGCGGCTGCCGAAGCCGAACTCCCGCAGCGCTGCGTCATCGACGGCGAGATCGTCGTCGCCGCCGACCACGGCCTGGACTTCGAGGCGTTGCAGCAGCGGATCCACCCCGCCGACTCCCGGGTACGGATGCTCGCCGAGAAGACGCCGGCATCGTTCATCGCGTTCGATCTGCTTGCCCTGGGCGACGACGATTTGACCGGGCGACCGTTCAGCGAACGCCGCGCCGCACTCGTCGACGCACTCGCCGGCTGCGGTCCGTCGATCCACGTGACGCCCGCGACCACCGATCAAGCGACCGCGCAGCGATGGTTCGAGGAGTTCGAGGGCGCCGGCCTGGACGGCGTGATCGCCAAGCCGCTGACGATCACCTACCAGCCCGACAAGCGGATCATGCTCAAAATCAAGCACCAGCGGACCGCGGACTGCGTCGTCGCGGGGTACCGCGTGCACAAGTCCGGTGACGACGCGATCGGTTCGGTGCTCCTCGGCCTCTACAAGGAGGACGGTCAGCTCGCGTCGGTCGGCGTGATCGGCGCCTTTCCGATGGCCGAGCGCCGACGACTGCTGGCTGAGCTGCAACCCCTCGTCACCACATTCGACGGCCATCCGTGGAACTGGGCCGCGCACGAATCCGGCGAACGCACACCGCGCAAGAACGAAGGGTCACGCTGGAACGCGGGCAAGGATCTCTCGTTCGTGCCGCTGCGACCCGAACGGGTGGTCGAGGTCCGCTACGACCACATGGAGGGCGAGCGGTTCCGCCATACCGCGCAGTTCAACCGTTGGCGCCCCGACCGCGATCCCCGCTCCTGCACCTACGCGCAACTCGATCAGCCGATCACCTTCAGCCTCAACGACATCGTGCCCGGGCTGAGACCAGATGGTGCGTGACAGCGCGTTTATGGCCTGCGGCAGATGGGAACGACAATCGCATGGCTGTCACAGCTTTTCAGGATCTGCCGATGGCAGACCGTGACCGCGAATGGGACGGCAACGCCGCTGCGAAGCGGGTCCGCAAGTGGGCGGGTGCAGAGGACGAACCCAACGAGAAGTATCGCGACGCCCACGTCTGGTACGACAGCGACAAGAAGGACAACTTCACCGCCTACAAGCTGCTGATCGCCGACGTCGTCGGCGGGAAGCTCCAAGCCGTGCCGCGCGGCGTGATGGCGGCCGGGGCGGTCATGCAAGGGTCTCGAGGTGGTGTCGACCTGCCGAAGAACGACGTCGACCGCGTGAAGAGCCACCTCGCGAAGTACTACGACAAGATGGGTGACGACGCGCCGTGGGAGCGCGACTGACCATCTGAATTAGATTCCGGCCTATGGACCCCGCGGGCCGGTTCGCCCCCAGCCCCTCAGCCGACCTGCATATCGGCAATCTGCGCACCGCGGTGCTCGCGTGGCTGTTCGCGCGGTCGACGGGCAGGCGCTTCCTGATCCGGGTCGACGACCTCGACGATCGCACCTTTCCGGAGATCGGCGCGCGTCAGTTGGCGGACCTCAGCGCGATCGGGGTCACATGGGACGTGCCGGCGGAATGGCAGACACAGCACCCGCAGCGTTACGCCGAGGTGATCGACACCTTGGACGAGCGGGG
>JAVHWG010000220.1:0-7709 GCA_032159965.1 Mycobacterium sp. | reverse complement strand
GCGGCTTCGTCATCGGCCCAGATCCATCAGTACGCCAGCCCTTTCACGGTCCAGCCAAAGTTCGGCGCGCAGCCGCGCCGCCAGCGTGTCGTACAGGTTGTTCACGAGCTCATCGACGTTCAGCTCCTTGGCTGCGGCGCCGGCCGCCGTTGCGGTCGACACCATCGACGCCGAACCCGACGCCGGTGCCGCCGGCTCCGGCGTCGGGGCAGGATCGGAGCTTGGCGCCTCCTGCGACCCGGTTTCGGCCTCCCGTTGGACAATTGGCGGCGAGAACGTGACGGTGTTGGTGCTTATGTCGTGGCTGGGGCCGGAGGTCGGGAAATGCCCGGCATCGGTGCCGTAGGCGGCTGACGCGAACGAGGCGGACCCGGACGGCACGGGTCCGGCGAGATCCGCTGCGGGGTTTTCGTTCTCGGACGTCGATGCGAACATCCGGTGCAGACCCACTGCCCGGGGAGCGTCGGCGATCACTGAACCCGGCGACGTGATCGGCGGAGCGCCCGGCGTTGTTCGGGGCTCGTTGGTGCTTCTCTGAACGGGCGGAAGTACGACCAGGCGGCGGCCGCGGGTGGGATGCGGCGCGCCGGGTTGTTGAATTCGCTGCACTACGCCCGGACTCGACGGCACACCAGCAGCAGATTCTTGGGGTGGCATTGCAACGAATTGCCGGGTGGCGCCGACGGGTTGCCACTCAGTCTCGGGCTGCGAACCAGGTACCGAGGAGTGCTGTTCGGCAGCCGAAGTCTGCATTTCCTCGGTGGCAACGTCCAGCCGCGGCGCCGTGTCGTGTGTGTCCGCTGACGATCGCTGCACGGCTGGCCCGATCGGGGTGCGATGGTCCGGTGTGGACACTCCGGTAGTCGACGTCGGGGGAGTCCGAACTGAAGGCAGATGTGGCCCGTCGACCGCCGGTAGGCGTTGCACGCGCGTCGTCGCCACAGGCCGCGCCGACGTAACACGCGTGTATTCGCGGTCCGCATTCGCAGACGACGTGGTTTGCCGCGACGCGGATGGGGCCGGGCGAGTCGAAGCCTCACCTGACGGTGCGTCTTGCTCGGGCATAGGTGCGGATGTCGAAAGGCGTTGCAACGGCGGAGGACCCGGCGCGGCATTCGGAGTTGCCAATTCGACCGCTCGGATCAGCGGTGTACCGGCCGCCGCTACTTCGGCGGTCGTCGCTGATACTGAAACGGCCCGCACGGGATCCGACGGCCCAGCGCGGTCGGTCACGGCAGATTCGCGGCGGGCAGGGTCAGTCGTGCGCTGCACCGTCCGTGGGCCCGCGGTCGCCGATGTGGCTGGCGTTTCGGAGATACCACGCGGCGGGCCGCCGGACGGCTCGATGATTGCGAGCTCGGGTATCAGCCGAGCAGGATCGGTGGACTCTGAGGTGTCGCCTTGCTGTACGACGTCGCGGTGGGCTGGGAACAATTGGCGCGGGGGAGTGCTCGGGAGACTGTCGCCGGACGGGTCCGCGAGGCGTTGCACCGCCGCGGGAGGGGCGAGGGTGGGGACCCGCTCCGTTGGTGCAGACGCCGGCTGGCCCGCTGTGGAGTCCGCAGGATGGCCAGCATCATCGGGATCGGAGTCGACAACAGATTCGGGCGGTGCAGGAGCGCTTTCGGTTTCGCTTGCTTCCAATTGCCGACGGTCGCCGGTTTCTGCTGCTTCGACCATCGAACCCGACGCGGTCTCGGCGGGACCGCTGACATCAACGGCCGGGATGACCCAGACCGGGGGGGCCGCCTCCGTTACGTCCGCAGTGCGTTGGACAACGGCAGTCGATGCGCGTGGCGCTCCTTGTGCCGAGGAAATCGACTGACGGAGCGCACGTTGCACTGCCGCGGGCGAGGGTGCCCACGTCCGCGATTGCGGTGCGGGCGTAGGCCGATCATCCGTCTGGGTGGGCGAATCACGTCCCGGATCATCGAAGTGAAGTACTGCGAGACTCTGCGAGTGATTCGCCGACAGCAGATCCATTGTGTCAGTGAGTCCGGGGTTTTGAGAGGTGGTCAGCGATTCCGTGAAGCCCTGCAGGTGGGCCGTGGGTTCGATGCCGCCGACCGTTCGTTGAATGGACGGGAGGCGGCGCCACGCCGGTTCCTGCCGAACCGGCGGCGATGTCGGTGCTGTCGGCGCGGTCGGCGCGGCGCCCGGGCGGTGCGAGCGTCCCCACCCCCAGTCGGCTGGCCACCACTTCGGCATCGGTCACGCACTCCCGTCAATTCGGCCCGTTGAGACGTTGAATCAGTTGCACATAGCGGCGGCGGTCGGTGTGCTCGAGGTTGAGCAGGTCTTCCAGTGGCCAGTGCAGGTGGTAGGCGATGTACGAGACCTCCTCGTGAAGGCGCTCGGCCCCGTACGTCACGATTCCCCCAGGCGGCTCCCGGCGACGTCGACGGCGAAGTCATGGTCGCAGTTCGGGCACGTCACCCGGGCGTGGGTGTGCCCGTCCTGGTTGACCCGGCGATACAGGTCCTGCAGGAATGCCAGGTCCGATGCGAAGAGGTTCTCGATGATCTCGGCGTAGATGTTGTCGATCTCGCCGATGCTCATCACGACACGGCTGATCAGCACCACCGCAAGGTAATTCGGGTTCTCGCGGACGCGGTCGTCACGCTGGGACACCAATTCGTCTCTGGCGGTGGCCAGCCGCATGACTCCGGTGCGGTGGACCGTGCCGGACTCGTCGACGTACCCGCGGGGCAGGACGAACGAGAACTCGGTGCGCATCTCGCGTATCGCATCGTGGGAAGACTCCTGCCCCGGCGCGTCGGCCAGGGCAGAAGTCCCGTGGGTGGTCCCTCGGCGCATTACGCCACTTCACACTTCTCGTAGGTGAGCACGAGCTTCTCGGTCATGACGCTGGTGTCGCCGGCCTTCATCGAGCTGATCTCGAGGCTCTTCGGCCATGCCGCCGTCAGGTTGTAGCGTTTGACCGCCGAGCCCTCGTAGTCGTAAACAATGATGGCGCCGCCCTTTCGGGCGTCTTTCATCTTGCCTGCCTGCGAGTCCTTGACCCACTTGTCGAAGCCACCGTCCTTGGTCAACGGGCGGGTCAGCGTGCACTCACCGGCCTTCCAACGACCCGGAAGCTTCTTGATGTTGTATTTGCCGTCTTTGGCCGTGTTGGACTTGTATTCGATGACGTCCTGTTCCATCTTCAGCCCGGTCACCTCGGTGATGGCCTTGATCTGGATCCCGTCGAACTCGAGACCGAACGAATGGCCGACTGAGCTGTCGTTTTCGTCCATCGCCATGATGGATCACCTACTTTCTGGGGGATTGTGGCTGGTTATTCGGCAACGAGACTTGTGCCGCCCGAGTACTGCGACAGGCGGAAGATCACGAACTCAGCGGGTTTCACAGGCGCCACGCCGATTTCGCAGACCACCTGGCCGGCGTCGATGCCCTCGGTGGGGTTCGTCTCGTCGTCGCACTTCACGTAGAACGCTTCGTCCGGTGTGAGCCCGAACAGCGCGCCCTTGCGCCACTCGTTGACCAGGAATGCACTGATCGTCCGGCGCAGCTTGGCCCACAGCGAATGATCGTTGGGCTCGAACACCACCCAGTCGGTGCTGGTGAGGATGGACTCCTCCAGGTAGTTGAACAGACGCCGGATGTTCAGGTAGCGCCATGCCGGATCGGATGACAGAGTGCGGGCGCCCCACACTCGGATTCCCCGTCCCGGGAAAGCACGAATGCAGTTGATGCCCACCGGGTTCAAGAGATCGTGCTCCTTACGGGTGATCTGGGTCTCGACGCGGATGGCGCCCCGCACGATTTCGTTGGCCGGTGCCTTGTGCACACCACGCGTGTCGTCGTTGCGACCCCAGATGCCCGCCACGAAGCCGGACGGCGGCAGGTAGGTGTTGCCGGTGGTGGTGACCCACGGCCAGTACAGCGCAGCGAATTTCGAGTCGTATGCGGCCTTGTCGACCCGCCATTCCTTGATCTGCTGCGCGTTCAGGCCAGGCGGCGGATCGAGTATCGCTACGCGATCGCCCATCAGTTCGCAGTGCGCGATCATCGCGGTCTGCACGGACTGCACGGTGTCGAGATCGACCGCGCCCCGTTGATAGGCCGTCAGCAGATCCGGCATGCACACCATGGTGATCTCGTCGATCACCTCGAGGCCGGAGACGCCACTGCGCTCTTCGACGTCACCGATGTAGTCATCACTGGACAGCCGGTCCGGGGGGCTGGATACCACGATGTCGGGTGCCGCCAGCGTGACCTGCATACCCGCCTGGAGGTCTTCGGCGGACTTGCCGGTGATCTGCTCGATCTTGATGACTTGCGACGTACCGGTGACGACGGACGCGACGTTGGTCTTGCCGCGCGCTGAGGAGACGTTCGGGAATTCCTCGACGACGTTTCCGTCCCGGACCACGACGAGTTTCAGGCTGTTGGGCTGGTCATCGCCTTCGGTTTGGAATGGCGCGACTTCCACGCGGACGCTGTCCGGGCGGGTGCTCGGATCCAGCGCAAGAACGCGGTAGTTGGCGAGGACCCCTTGCGGAGTGGCCTCGAGCTGCGGTTGGCCCCCGGACGAACCGTTCTCGCCCTCGCCGTCGCCGATACGTACGACGTAGGAGTTGCCGCCGCCGTTCTGGAAGTAGGCGAACACCGACTCAGCCAGACATGCCCCGTCGATGGGACCGCCGAACGTCTTGCTGAACTGGGTCCAGTTGCTGATCAGTGTGGGTTGATTGAACGGCCCCTTCTCGGCGAGGCCGATGAAGGCCGCCACGGCGGTCCCCACGCCTTCGATGGGCCTTGAGCCGGAGTCGGTTTCCTCGACATAGACACCCGGCGACAGATACGTCGGCATTACGCCTCCTCGGTAATTTTCGATGAGCTGGGAAGGATCGTGCTCTTGTTGACCGCGGATGGGGAGGCGCGGGAGGACTGCCGCTCGGGCAGCAGTTGGTGCACGTTGGGGCAGATGCGCAGCACCGACAGCAAGACTTGCCCGTCCGTACACCCCGCGCTGCCCGAACAGACAGGCGTTCGCGTCTTCCGTCGGCGATCAGATGGGAGGATCGTTGTCGATGCCTAAGGAAGCGAGGACGCCATGCATGCCCACGAAGGCGATCAGACATATCACCCCGAGTTGCGCCCGAAGGCCTCTCGACTCGAGGAACCCGAGTCGGCGCTCGCGCTGAAGGCGGCCCTTTCCGGGCGCCTCGATGTCGCGGGCACCCGAGGTGTCGCCGGTCTGCAACGCGTCGCCGGCAACGCCGGCACGGCTGCGCTGGTGGAAGAGGAACGTTCGCCGGTACTCGATACCGTCGGCTCGGGTGGTGCGGCGCTGCCCGCCGAGGTTCGACACGACATGGAGGGCCGGTTCGGGCAGGACTTCGGCGATGTCCGGGTGCACAATGACGCTGCCGCCCATGAGTCCGCGAAATCCGTTAACGCACAAGCATTCACAGTTGGGTCGGACATCGTGTTCCAGAGCGGCAATTACGACCCGGGCTCCGATACCGGCCGTCACATGCTTGCCCATGAACTCACGCATGTGGTGCAACAACGCAGCGGTCCTGTCGATGGCACGGATGCCGGAGGCGGTGTAAAGGTCAGCGATCCCTCCGACCGGTTCGAACGCGAAGCCGTTGCCAATGCCGACCGTGTGATGTCGGCCCCCGCGCCGACGTCGGATGTCCAACGCGCTGCCGACGGTGCCGGATCAGCGTCGGTTCAGCGCGAGGACGCACCGGTCGAGGAAGAAGAGGACCCGGCGGCGCAGACCTTCGTGCAGCGGCAGGACGAGGAGCAGCCCGAGGAGGAGCCCGCCTGACGGTGACGTTGCGTGGGAGGCGTTTTCGCCCCGGCTATCCGCGACGGACTTCGTTAGGTTCCGGCGGCGGGGCAGCACTGCTGAGAAGCCTTGCGAAACAGTCGTTCGGAGCAAGCTTGGTGGACTCGCACCACCCGTTTGCGGCGTTGGGGTCGACGAATCCGGGTCCTACGACCGTGATCCAAGCGTCGGGCGGTTGATTGAGGGTTGACCAGTCGCTGGCACGCAGTAGTCGTACGTTCGGTCGGGACAGCCGCGACTTGAGATGCTCCTTCAGGATCTCCTGTGCCGTGAAGGTGGTCCCTGCCGCTTGATCGCCGGGTCTTCTGGCGCCGAGTTGGGGCACCCACTTTTCCCGCAAAGCCTCGAGGGGCTGGCGGTCACTGTCTGCAATTGCGTTCAGCCCACTCAGGGCGGCCGATTCGGCATCGCCGAACTGCGGTGCCGCCGGTGCCGCCGCAGTCAGCGCCTTCAGGGCGTCGTCCCGCTTGGGTGTGGGGTCCGGAGGAGGTTGGCTCACGGGGTCGTAGCGGACGTCGAGCGGACTCGACGACGTCGCGGTGGGGTCGAGCGCAGGGAGTGTCTCGGGGGTCCGCCAGAACTCACCGATCGGAAAGCGGAAGTCGCGCAACACATATTGGGCGCGGCCGCCGCGGGCCGGTTGCGGGACCACGATGGGTGTGCCCGACAGATCGAATACGCCCGCGGCGACGTTTTGACCCGAAACCGTGATCGCCACGGTGGTCTTCTGGGAAAGGACGGTGCCGCCCAGGCAGACACCGCCGATTCGCATCGTCACGACCAGGGCATCCTTGTCGGTGCTCGCGCGAACGGGAATCAGCAGTGCGCAGGGTGAACCCGCCGCGCCCGCCGCCGGCGTGGGGGTGTGGCGTGGGCCGACGAGAAAGAACACCATCAACGCCACCACCACGGCGATGGAGCCCCACGCGATGATCGCGGCTCGTCGGGACGTGCGCGGTGGCTCGGACCCCAGAATCCACAGCGGCCAGCCGGGAGGTGGCGGCGGCAGGGAGGGATCTGGCTCCCAGCCGATCTCCGGCTCGAAGGCTTCGGTGTGAGGCCAGTTCGGAGGCGGGTTGAACCTCGCCCAAGTGCTGGACTGCATGTCGGCGGCCCTACTGTCTTCTCGGCGTCGGACTGGGCCGATTCTCCCATGACGCAGGTGTCCAAGCGTCGCTTTGCCAATCGACCGTCAGAACCGCGTTACCGCCGAAATGCGGTCAGTGACCCGTTAGACTCGGGCATTCCAGAATGCCGTGGACGCGCCTATGTCAGATGAACTCATTTGCCCGGAATGCGGGACCGCGAACCCCGCAGGGTCGGCGTGGTGCTCGAAAGACGGCGCATTTCTCGCCTGGAAAGATGGCGGCGGTTCGCCGGGCGTGGCTGGCGCACATCCCGCCCCGCACGCAGGGGCGCAGGCCGATGGGCCAAGGTCAGATGTAAAGCAGGCCAGCGGGCCGATGGTCGCCGGTTCCGGCGACCCCCCACGGACCTCCGGTATCCGGATTCACCCGCCCGCGGCCAGAATCGAGCTCGTCGACACGCGGCCCAACAGTGTCCAGGTCGCCGTGGACAACACCGCGAAACACGACCGTCACCTCACGTTGTCCGCCTCGGACCCAGAGCATGTCCTTCAGTTCCACATCGAACCGCGCGAAGTTCTGCTGAAGCCGAACCAGAGGGTGATGGTCGAACTCCGAGTCACGGCACCTCCGCCCAGGCCGGGAACTGCCACCCCATACACGGTCACCATCGTCGCCGAAGAAGCCGGCCACCCGGTCGGCAGAACCGCGATAACCTTGGACCAGCGCACGTCGACCGCACCGAAATCGGCTGCGCCCCAACGTCCGAAGCCCAACGTCCGGCAGAGTCCGTCCCG